>JAGQVR010000174.1 GCA_020437875.1 Flavobacteriales bacterium | reverse complement strand
TTGGTGGCTTCGTCAAAGGAGAACTCGGGGTAGCCGAAGGGGGCCACGTTGTTGCGCAGGGCATCGAAGCTCTCATAGCGCTGGCCGGTGATGGGATAGGTCAAGATTGGTCGGTTGTATTCTTCGAGCTGCTCCAAGTGATGAGCCTACTTCTCAATAGAACGGATCGCCGACATCCACGTTAGTATCCTTTGGCGCATATCCAATGGGACTGCTCCGATTTGCCTTGGTATGGTTGAGCCGCTCGAAATCTGAATTCCTAACCCATCCAGGAAGCGGTGCGCCTCTATCACCTGTTGGTATTCTTTCTGCCTATCGGAGTCGATACCGTACTCGATCAGACTGATGCGATCGCCGTCTTCACCACAGTACATTTCCGACTTTGAATACGTTAAATTAGTAATTGTCGCCATACGACGCTCCCAATCTACGCGGATCGTATCCATGGCCGCCCGATCAGAATACCCAGGCATACGAAAAGTGTCCACTTCAACATGGATCTGCCTGCCCTTATAATGGCCACTGTCAAGCTTAGCATGGCCGTATCCTATGTAGACGTCCCAACCATCAGTATCGCCCAGATCGAGTTCTATCGGGCCTACCCGTGCAAGACGTGGCGAGCTGATACTTGGCAGTTCAGGAAGAGGCACACAACGGTGATCCCGCTGGTTGACACAACCCCAGACCAGCCCGGCGCATATACACGCGATCATGCTGATCACTCTATTCTGTCCCATGCGCTGTTGTATGCATTCATGATCGCCATCATCTTGATGTCACGCTTCGGCGAAGCCCGCAGGGCATCCAACGCAATACTCGAGAAATCAGCCGTCTCCACCCCTTCCGCGTCCAAGAACACCAGCTCGGCGCGGCGCCTATCACTTTGGAACTGGCCTTCGTTGGCGCTGTACAAGAGCGTATCCAGCAATTCGCCCGCGTAGATAGAGATTGCTGGCCAAGCACTACCCGATGCACGTTGTGCCAGGTCCTGCTGAACGGAACCCTCGAAAACGAAGCTAAGGGCTTTGTACTGGTCGCGTGATACGCCTTGCGCTGCGAGATGACTTTCGCTCCATCCTTCTGCCTTTGCCCGGTCCAATGACCATGCGATTGGGCTCGCGACTCGCAGGTTGAGCTTGTGGAGATGCACTTGTTGGATACAATGATCGAATACATGGATGGGCACATTGTTCAGCATACCGCCATCTACGTAGTAACCGAAATGCATCTTGTTGTATTGGTTGTCCCTCCCCTTAGCTTTGATCACCCGTGCATGGTTGCGCACCGGTTTGAATAGGAGTGGGATGGACATGGAGATACCGACCGCTTCAGTCACGGGGAAATCCGGTGTATTGCCGAACGAGAAAACAACCGGCCGCTTCGTGGTCAGGTTCGTTCCGGTGATGACCAGGTCAACTCCGGTAAGCTGCATGAACACGGCGAACGACACACTCGATGCCTTTTTCGGGAGCAGCCCGAACATCCCGATCCATACGGATAGCTCGATCTTATCCAAGAGCTGCTTGGTAAGTAGCTCCTCGAAGAGGAAGCGCACCTCCAGCCCCGTGAACAGGCCGAATCCCGAAATGAGGCTGCTTCCGAATATACCCACCCCCGAACCATTGACTGGCACAGCAGGTTTTGTACGGAACACGCGCTGCATGGCGATGGACATCGGTTCATGCGGTTCTGTATTGAGCCAGACAAGCCCATCCGCAATACCCGTTGCCACGGCTTCGATCGCATTGGTCCGTGATCGGTCATCACGAAAAGGGTGCTCCTCATTGACCTGATCATCGTTCACCGCACGCATCACGGTCGCATTGGGCTCTCCGAAGAAAGTCTCGAATGGAGAGACTTGAACCCGTTCCGTAGATGGACCAAGGCGGCGACGGAGAAGCGTTTCAGTGAACTCAAAGATCTTACGGGATGACATCCCCATGGCCAGCATGAAGGCGGTGATCGCACCTGCTGAAGCGCCACTGATGCCAATGATGGGCCGTTCGTTGATCGGCTGATCCAGGTCAATGATCGGAGTATCCGGAAACACCTCAGGCGGGAAGGACGCAGTTCGGTAAGGAACCCGTTCGGGTTCTTGGATCCGTGTCCAGGATCGGTCGCGTGGTCTACCGTGAATAGCTTCCTCCAATGCTTTGATCACGCCCAGATAAACAATGCCCTTACCCCCACCCCCCGCGAAGGTCAAATATCGGACGCCGCTAAGCGCATCTGCCTTTGCCATAGGTCGCGCCAAGGATTACAACGGCAGATCTCCACTAAAGTCCGGCAGATCGTTCGGTGTTCCATTGTGCGTGAGGTACACCAAGCTGGTAGGCACCTTGCTGAGCCAGGGTTCACCCTCCACCGTGCCACCTTGGAAGTTGCCATCGGCCTCCATGATCTCGTCGATGATGCTCACGTACATCGGGTCATCGGGTGTAGGCACGTCGTCGCCGTTCCAGATCTCGCCACCTGTGTTAAGGTAGTGTAGGATGGCTTTCTCATAGCCGGGGCGCACGGGCACCAGCACACGGGCCGCGCCGGCCTGCAGGAATTTGGCAAAAAGAGGGTCGTTCTCGTTGCGATGCAGGATGTTCACCCACTCCTTCTTGCGCGCCCAGTAGTAGGGGTAGAAGAGGTAGGTCATCTGCTCCCACTCAAAGCCCTGCTCGAAGAACTGGATGTACTTGCCCTCCTTGGTGGCTTCGTCAAAGGAGAACTCGGGGTAGCCGAAGGGGGCCACGTTGTTGCGCAGGGCATCGAAGCTCTCATACCGCTGGCCGGTGATGAAGGATATACAGTGCTTCTTGAGTTCGGTGCGTTCGGTATCCCTGTTCGCCCCGGGGTTGCTGCCCGTGATCTGCTGGCTGATGGTCTGTTGGTTGAGCCACCGGTTGTACTCGCTCACCCGTTGGTCATAGGCCGTGCGCAGCGCGGCATAGGTATCGATCTGCCATTGCTGTATGGCCTCGGCAGAGGGTTTGCAGAACACCTGTACACCTAGGGCCACATGGTTGTTGCGGCAGCGCATCACGATGGGCACCTCTCCGGAAAGCAGCGCCACTGCGGTGACATCCAATACTTCACTTTCGTAGCGGGTCACCGTTTCACTGCTCCCCACGCTGAAGGTCACGTACTGCCCACTTCCCTCGCTCATCAGAATGGTCGCTTTGGCGGAGATGGCTACGTAGCCCGTTGGTACGGTCACCTGAGTGGTCCAGGTCTTCCACTCCTCATACGAGGCTCCCGTAGGCTCATAGCCTACCGCAGCTTGCACGGACACCATGGCTTGCGGCGGTGGCTTCACGTTGGTGGCACCGTACTGCACGGCATAGGAATCATATTCGTCCATGCTGATCTCCTCGAAGGAACGGATGGTGAACGGCGGTGGCATCTCCATCACCTCGTTGCTCATGGGCTTGGCCAGCTTGGCGAAAAGGTGGAAGGCGGCCGGTTCGGGCACTACGAACTCGAACATCATGCGGCGGCCGTAGTTCACCACCTTGTTGTAGTACAGCTTGTCCAACCAGCGGTACACGCCCACCACATGATCCGTGCCGCCGGTTCCCGTGGTGGTATTGTCCACGCCATGCTCGGTGGTGTCCTCGCTTTCGATGATGGTGGTAACGGTGCGCCGGGTACGGGTCCTCTCCACCACCCGCTGGAGGGCCCGTTCCATCACCTCCTTGGCGTATTTCGTCGCGTTGCTGCTGGCCTCGGCCTGGCTGGTGCTGCTGGCCGTGTCGTAGTAAGCACTTCCATGCACGGGACCATAACCGCCCGAGACGGTCACCCCCGCCTGGTTGGACTGGTCCTGTTGGATGATGTTACTGGCCTCCTGCTGCACCTCGAACCGCTCGGTGGTTTGTGTCTCCTGCTCGTTCTCGCGGGTGGTCTCCTGCTCCTGGTCCAAGGTGCTCTCCTGCCTGCGGAGATCACGGAAGGTGCGCGTGCGCTTCTCCCCTTGCAGGATGTTCTCCACATGGGCTACTTCACCAAGTTCGTACTTGTACAGCTGGGTACGCACCACCTTGAGGTCGGCAATGCCGATGGGGCGCACATGTCCTGCACCACCCGGCCATTGGTCGAAAGGAAATGGTTGGCAAGGTCCCTCCTGAGCGAGCTGCACACATTCGTTACCGAGTTGTACCAAGGTGCCACCCGTCTGGACCACCATTTGCCGGTCCCTGTTCGCATGGATCAAGCGTCCCAGCCGTCGGATCTCGCTACCGAAGCGCTCGTGGATGTATGGCATGTAAACGAAATCAGGCTTGATCCCCATCTGTTCCAAACGATCCTTGGTTTCTGGTTTCAGGCCGATCACAACATCCTCACTCAGGACCAAAGGGTCATGTTTCAGCACATTGGGTTGTAAGCTGTCGTCTGGATCGGTCTCCTTGCGCTTGGGATACCGCTCATTCCGGTAAAGAAATACCTGTTCATCGTACGCACTACGCACCTCTGCGTACGCAGCTTTCAACTCTTCAAGTTCCACCGACCATGCAGGCACCGGATCGGGCCCAGCGGGTTGGGTCTGCGGCTCCGTGGGCAGCGGCACATCGGGCATGGGGAACACATCGCCAGGCAGGACCACTGTGGCCATGTATGCACTCCAAATACCTGGACCCGTGTTCAACAGCGGGTCGTTGCTGGCGATCTTCTCGATGAGGTTCAGCAAACGCAGGGTCCGCACTTCTTCCGTACGCAAAGCCGCCTGGTCGCCAAGAACCGTGCGCACGAACACATTGTCCCACAGGCGCGACTTGAGTGCGCTGTATCCGGCGTCACCGACGTAAGTCGCCGCAGTCATACCCAGTACATCGGCGCTTTCCACCAAGTTCTTCAGATCGGCCTTGACCGCATTACGCATCACCGTACGCATGTAGTCATCCACCCGATCAAAGCCGGGGAATAAGACCTTCAATGCGTCAACGTCTGCAATAAGATCCGACGACGCGCTTGCGTAAGCTGTCGCGGTGGCGACCATATCCACCCGTGGATCCGCTCCTCCGCGATCGGTGACCAGGTCACCGTACAACGTACTGGTCAGGTCATAAGTGATCCTGCGCGCGTTCTCTTCCGAGACCACAGGTCTCCGAGGTGCTCGGACAACGGCCAGTTTGAAGAGTTCTGAAGGAAGGTTGGTGGTTGGCATCACTATGCGGTGTTGTATGGGATCAACGTAGCCATGGAGAGTAAAGGATCAGTTCGACCCGGTTATGTGAATAGAACGGAGCAACGAATGGATCAGTCTACAATGTAGATCCGTTGTTCGATCCTTTCATGCACATTTAATGAACAACCGACCAATAGGAAGCGAAGCAGTGCGGTTCCGGAAGCCCCGATCATCTTTGTGGCATGTCCCGCTCCATCACCTTCGGCGCACTGCTGGCCGGCCTCTGCACTGCCGCACAACCCACGCTCAACGGCCCCATGGCCGGCCCGCCGGACCACATGGAGATCACCATCTGGGCGCAATGCCCCGGCGGCTGCGATGCGTTCATCAACTACTGGCCAGCGAACGAACCATCGCAGCTGGTCCGCACCGCACCTCAGTCCTCAGAGGCTGCGCGCGGACATGCCATGGAATTCCGCCTCGGGCCGCTTACGCCCGCAACGGAGTACCGCTACACCATCGCCGTGAACGGGCAGAACGAGGCCCTGCCGGACACGCTGAGCTTCCGCACACAAGCGCTCTGGAAGTTCCGCACGGATCCGCCGCCCTTCAAGCTGGCCCTGGGCAGTTGCACCTACATCAACGAGCCCGTCTACGACCGTCCCGGTCGCCCATACGGGGATACGTACGGGATCTTCGATGCCATTGCGGACCAGCGGCCGGACATCATGCTCTGGCTCGGCGACAACACCTACCTACGCGAACCCGATTGGGGCAGCTGGAGCGGCTACCTGCACCGGTACACACACACGCGCAGCACGCCGGAGATGCAGCGGCTACTGCGCAGCACCAGCCACGCGGCCATCTGGGACGACCACGACTTCGGTCCGAATGACGGCGAT
>JAGQVR010000173.1 GCA_020437875.1 Flavobacteriales bacterium | reverse complement strand
CCCAGCCTTGACCTGAGCCTGAAAGCGCTTGCTTGATGAAAGAGCGGCTCAAACGCAAGCTCCTCTATTCACGACAGAACCGACGGTTGATCGGTTGGGCTCGACGCATCATCCTGCCCGGCTTCGAAGGGTTCAGCCTGTATGAGATAAGCCGTTTCTTCTTCCGGGCCCTGCTGGAGGGCCGCATCACCACGCGGGCCTCGGCCATCGCCTTCAAGGTGTTCCTGGCCTTCTTCCCCGCCGTGCTGGTGCTGCTCACCATGATCCCGTACATCCCGATACCGGACTTCCAGCAGAAGCTGCTCGTGACCTTCCACGACATGCTTCCGGCCGAGGTTTACCAGTTCATCGAATCGACGCTGCACGACCTGCTCATCCGCAAGCATGGCGCCTTGCTTTCCTTGAGCTTCCTGATCGGCGTGTTCATGGCCAGCAACAGCATCGATGCGATCCTCGCCGGGTTCAGCGGAAGTGCCAACCACACCACCTGGCACACACCCCTCAAACAGCGTCTGCTCAGCCTGGGCCTGCTCGTGGCCCTCACGGTGCTCACCCTCATCGCCATCCCCCTGCTCACCTTCAGCGGGTCTGTGATCTACCGGCTGGATGACCTCGGGTTCTTCACCAGTTACTTCCAGGTGGCCGCACTGTTCGCGGCCAAGTGGATCGTCTCCATCCTCGTGGTGGTGATGTTCGTCTCGCTACTCTACAACGCCGGCGATCCCACGGCACGTCGATTCCGGCTCTTCACGCCTGGTGCGCTGCTTGCCGTGCTGCTGATCCTCATCGTCTCCCAGGCGCTGGCCTTCATGTTCTCCTACATCACGGACTACAACGCGCTGTACGGTTCCATCGGCGCCATCCTGGCCGTGCAGCTCTGGCTCTACCTCAACATGATCGTGCTGTTGGTGGGCTACGAGCTGAACACGAGCATCGCCCGCGCGCGCATCCTGCGTCGGGAGAGCCTGAAGCTCGAGAAGGCGCCTGTCGCCTGAGGGGATCCGATAACTTGGACCGCACATGCGGTACCTCGCCCTGCTCCTCATCCTGCCGGCCGTCCTCCGATCGGCGGCACAACCCTTCGACCCGGAGCACCCGCCGAACACCTACCGCAATGCCGACAACCCTTACTACTGGCGGAACCGGCCGCCACGCCCGGGCTATTGGCAACAGGACGTGCACTACCTGATCAAGGCCCGGCTCGATGATACGACCGACCAGATCGAGGCCGAGCTCTCGCTCACCTATTGGAACAACTCGCCGGATACCCTGACCGAGGTCTTCTTCCACCTGCCCCAGGAAGCATTTGTGGAAGGCTCGTACCTGGAAGCCCGCAACGGTGACCTGCCGCGGACGAAAAAGGGAGCGCTCGCTTATGCCGGCACGCGGATCACCTCGCTCACACAGGCCGGTAACGAATTGGAACGGGACCAGGACAACACGGTGTTGCATGTCCACCTGCAGGAGAAGCTGGCACCCGGTGAACGCACCAACTTCCGGATCCACTTCAGTACGCATTGGACCACGGATGTGTACCGGCGGATGAAGCTCTTCCAACAATGGGGCTGGAAGCATTACGACGGCGTGCACTGGTATCCGCGCATCGCCGTCTACGACGAGCGTTTCGGATGGGACACCCAGCAGCACCTGGGACACGAGTTCTATGGCGACTACGGCACCTTCGATGTGGAACTGGATCTGCCGCACCACTACGTGCTCGACGCAACGGGTGTCCTGCAGAACCCCGAGGAGGTGATGCCTGCGGAGTTGAAGGAGAAGCTCGCCATCACCAACTTCAAGGACAAGCCGTGGAACAGCCCGCCATCCGTGGTCATCGCACCAGAAGTGGGCGAACGGAAGGTGTGGCGCTTCCATGCGGAGAACGTGCACGACTTCGCCTGGACCGCCGACCCGACCTACCGCATCGGGGAGGCCGAATGGAAGGGGATCAAATGCGTCGCGCTGGTGCAGGAGCCGCACGCGAGCGGCTGGCAGAACGCGGCCAGCTACACTGCACGCATCATCGCTTGCTACAGCACCGACTTCGGGATGTACGCCTATCCGAAGATGATCGTGGCCGATGCGCGCGATGGCATGGAATACCCGATGCTCACCCTCGACGGCGGCAGGGACCCCGACTACCGCGGTCTGCTGGCACACGAGGTGGGACACAACTGGTTCTTCGGCATGGTGGGGAACAACGAGACCTACCGCGCCTTCCTCGATGAAGGATTCACCCAGTTCCTCACCGCCTGGGCCCTGGAAGCGATCGACGGTGATACCATGGTGACCGACACACCCACCACGGCCTACGAACGGCGTTATGCCCTGCCCGAAAGGCCCAGGGAAGCGGAGATCTACGGCGGCTACCAGCGCGATGCCGTGCGCGACCAGCTCCCGCCGATCAATGTGCATAGCGACGAATTCACGCACCATGCGGGCTTGGGGCGTGGCTACGGCCATGTCTACACGAAGACCGCCACCATGCTGTACAACCTGCAGTACACGCTCGGCGACAGCCTCTTCCTCGCCGCGATGCAGCACTACTTCGGCCAGTGGCGCATGTGCCACCCCTATCCGGAAGACTTCCGCCAGAGCATCATCGACTTCACCAAGGTCGACCTCAACTGGTTCTTCGATCAATGGATCGACACCGACCGACGGATAGATTATGCGGTTCGGAAGGTGGAACACCGGATGCGCGATGGTGGCCAGCGGATCCACCTGCGTCGCATCGGTGACCTGCACATGCCCATCGACCTGCAGGTGATCGCACGTGATGGGACGGTACACGATCTCCACATCCCGAACACCTGGTTCGTGAAGAGGACCGATGCGAAGGTGATGCCTCGCTGGATCGGCTACGACGAGCTGAACCGCGACCACGTGGTGGAGGTGGACATCCCTTCCGGCATCGAGCAGGTGATCATCGACCCGACGGATCGACTGGCGGACGCGAACATGCTGAACAACCGCCTTTCGCCTTCCGTGGATGTGCAGTTCGATCATCACATCCGCAACCGACCGGACCGGACATCCTACGAAGCATTCGTGCGCCCGGACCTCTGGTGGAACGGCTATGATGGCGCCAAGGTGGGTGTGCATGTGAACAGCGGCTACATGCGTTACAAGCACCGCATCCATTTCACAGGATGGCTCAACACGGGCATGGGGCAGCACCTTCCACCTTACGTGTTGGAGCAGATGCGGACGGCCAATGCGGTGCCGGGAAGCAGGGATACACGGTACGATCCATTCTCCTTCAACTTCCGTTACGAGAACGGGACGGAACGGATCGCGAAGGGCTCGAGCGTGAACGTTCAGGCGCGTGTGCTCGACGGCCTGGAACGCTACGGAGCCGGCTGGAACTGGAAACTCCCCAACAAGCGGACCGAGGTCTTCGCCGAGCTGATCTACCTCTACCGCCGCGACAGCACCGACCTCACCTACCTGCTCTATCCGGACCAGTGGGAACTGGCACGGCTCAACGGCTTCCTCGACATCGGTATGCGACATCATTACAGTCATGGCAGGGGCGTCGGCGATATCGAGTTGAAGCTTCGGAACAGTGCGACCGGATCCGCTTCGGGCTATTCACAGGCGCGTCTTACCGTGGTGAACAGCACGCGCTTCGGCGGACTCGAACTGCGCACACGCGGCTTCGGTCAGTTCGGCACGGGCACCACACCGCGCGAGAGCGCGCTCTACCTCGCTGGCGCTTCACCCGAGGAGATGATGGAGAACAAGTACACGCGCAGCATCGGCTTCGTGCCATACGACTGGTTGGGCTACGGCACGGACGTGAACCACTTCGCACAGGGTGGCGGCCTGGGCTTGCGTGGCTATGCGGGCTACCTGGCCCCCGAGCTCGATGCCGATGGTCAATTGATCACGACCTACCAAGGCAACACCGGTATCAGCGCATCCGCGGAAGTGGACATCGATGGCCTGGTGCGGCTCCGGCCCGGCAAGCTCGCACGGTACGTCCACCTCGATGTCTACATCTTCGGTGATGTGGGCATGATGGGCTATCGACGTGCACGCACCAATGGGCAGGAATTGCGCCTGGCCGAACCGCGCGCCGACGCAGGCCTTGGCGGGGCGTTCACCATCAAACGCTTCGGTCCGCTCGTTGATATCAAACCGTTGACCATCCGCTTCGACGTGCCGCTCTTCCTGAACGCCACACCTTCCAACGATCCGGACAACCTCGCCTTCCGCTACGTGGTGGCCGTGGGCCGAAGCTTCTGAACCATGCGATCCCTGCTGCTCATCACCTTCCTCCTACCTCTTGCCATGTCCGCACAGGACATCAACGGACGGTGGGTCACCATCGATGACAACACCGGCAAGCGTAGGTCCGTGGTGGAGATCGAAGTGAAGGACGGCAAGGCGAACGGGCGTATCGTCGAGATCTACGACAAGACCAAGGCCGACAAGACCTGTGACGCCTGCACGGATGACCGGAAGGGCAAGCGCATCCAGGGCATGGAGATCATCCGCGGCATGGTGAAGGATGGCGACGAATGGGTGGACGGCACCATCATGGACCCGGACAATGGGAAGATCTACGACTGCAAGCTCTGGCTGGAGAACGGCCAGTTGAAGGTCCGGGGGTACGTGGCCTTCTTCTTTCGGACCCAGACCTGGGTGCGGGAATAGCGATATCAGCGGACAAGGATGACGTGGCCGATGGTGGACACCTCGGTGTCATTCCCGTCACAACGGTCCCGATAGGTCATCGTGTAGACGTACGCGCCCGGCGGTGTGATGGCCCCACCGCTGGTACCGTCCCATCCCTTGTACGGGTCGTTCGTGCTATACAGTTCGCGGCCCCAGCGATCGAACAAGGTCAAGTTGAACTCACCCTGCTCGGCTCCCACCACCTGGAACACATCGTTGTACCCGTCCTGGTCCGGCGTGAAGCTGTTCGGCACATACACGACCCCATCCTTGTTCGCACTGATCCGTACCAAGGTGCTGTCCTTATGCGGACAACCATAGATGTCCTCAGCCACGTATCCGTACTCCCCCTCCCCGACCACGATGGTCGGTGTGGTCTCCTCGGTGGTCCAGCGGGTCCACAGCATCTCCCCACCTGGATCGAGCTCCACCAAGCGCCCTGGACACAGATCCACCGTATCCAGCCGGACCGGTGGTATGGCGAATGATACACGGATGCTATCGGTGGTGGT
Organism: Flavobacteriales bacterium; assembly: GCA_020437875.1. GTDB lineage: Bacteria > Bacteroidota > Bacteroidia > Flavobacteriales_F > PHOS-HE28 > PHOS-HE28. Next base: position 862 of record JAGQVR010000173.1, on the reverse strand, counting down.
TCCGCAATAATTGGTGATGCGTGCCACATACCAGGCCGTGCGCAAGGCTTCGAAGTAGCGACCGTGCGTCCCGTTCTGCCAGATGGCATCAAGTCCTTCCTCGCCAGCGTCGAGCACCAGGCTGTCCACCTCGCACAATACCGTGTCCGGCCCCAAGTCCAAGAGCGCCAGACGCGTGTAGGTCACGTCGATCGTATCCCGTTCCACGCAACCGTTGTTGGTACCCTGCACCCAGTAGGTCCCTTCCGCGGTGACGGTGAACACCGGACCAGCAAGGCTATCCTGCCAAAGCAGATCGAAATCCGCAGCCGACAGGTCGAGAACGAGCGTGTCGCCCGCGCAGAGCAGGGTATCCCCACCGATCCCGACCTCCAAGGCAGGTACCAGCGTGACGGAGATGGCATCGCTCGCAGTTCCGCAGGCATTGGTGGCGGTCACGCTGTAGGTCCCGCTTGTGGTAATTGTCAACTCCTCCTCCGAGGAACCATCGGACCAGAGCACGGTCTCCGCATCGGTCAGGACCGGTTGCAGCAGGAGATCGATGGCGCCGCAAGCAGTGGTATCGGGACCGAGGATCGCCTCCGGAGGCAAGAGCAGATCGACATCGATGGAATCGCGCACCAGGCATTCCGACACACTCACCTCGGACCAATAGGTGCCAGGTTCCATGACGGTCAGTTGCGTTCCGGTTGAACCATCGGACCAGAGGACCGACCATCCGGGGAAGTCGGCCACGAGCAGCAGTGATCCTCCTGAGCAGAGCAGCGTATCCGGTCCGAAGTCCAGCTCGATCGGTCCGGCCACCACCACCTGCACCGTATCGCCCACCGTTCCGCACTGGTTGGTGGCCTGCAACCAGACC
>JAGQVR010000172.1 GCA_020437875.1 Flavobacteriales bacterium | reverse complement strand
GTGGTGTGCGATTACTTCGACCTGCCGATCGAGCTGTTGAAGAGCAAGACCCGCAAGCGCGAAGTGGTGCAGGCCCGCCAGATCGCGATGTACTTCGCGAAGAAGATGACGAAGAGCTCGCTCGCGAACATCGGTGCGCACTGCGGTGGCAAGGACCATGCGACCGTGCTGCACGCCTGCCGCACCGTGAACAACCTGCAGGAAACGGACAAGCAGTTCCGCGGCTACCTCGAGGACCTCGAGAAGAAGCTGAGCATCCACTGATAGACGACCGGACTCTCCCACTTGGAAAGGCCTCCCCGGAACGGAGGCCTTTTCATTTCCCATCTTCGTCGCATGAAGATCCTCCTCGTCTGCCTGGGCAACATCTGTCGTTCACCCATGGCCGAAGGCATCCTGCGCGACATGATCGGGAAGCATGGACTGGATTGGAGCACGGACTCCGCAGGTACCGGCGACTACCATGTGGGCGAGCAGCCGGACAAGCGCGCGATGAAGGCGATGCTGGATCACGACATCGACATCAGCGATCTCCGCGCCCGACAATTGCGCGCGTCCGACTTCGACGCGTTCGACGTGTTGCTGGCCATGGACGCGAGCAACCTGCAGAACATGCGCCGGCTCGCCCCTTCGAAAGAACATGCGCTGAAGGCGCGGTTGATGATGGACCATGCACCCGACCATGCCTTGCGCGAAGTGCCCGACCCCTACTTCGGCGGCGATGAAGGATTCGAGGAGGTGTACCAGATGCTCACCATCGCGTGTGCGAACCTGATCGACGATGTCAAACGCTGAAGCGTACGGCACGTTGTACCTGATGCCTGTGTGGCTTGGCGAAGGCGGCGGTGTGGAGCAGTTGCCGCCGGAGAACATCGCCGTGGTCGAGCGCACGACCCTCTATTTCGCCGAACATGAGAAGACCGCGCGCCAGATGCTGCGGCGCATGGTCCCCGCGATCGAGCTGCCGTCGTTGGAGATCCATCGGTTGGACAAGGACACGGACCGTGCGGAGGCCGACCAGTTGATCAAGCTGATGCGGAACGGAAGGGATGCGGCCGTCGTGAGCGAGGCGGGGATGCCGGGCATCGCGGATCCGGGTGCCTTGCTTGTCGCCGCGGCGCACCGGGCGGGTATCAACGTCGTGCCCTTGATCGGCCCGAGCTCCCTCTTCCTGGCCCTGGCCGCATCCGGTTTGAACGGCCAGCACTTCACCTTTCACGGTTACCTGCCCGTGAAACCACACGAGCGAAAGGTCGCCATCATACGGCTGGAACAGGATGCCCGGCGTACGGGTGCGGCACAACTATTCATTGAAACGCCTTACCGCAACGACGGGCTCTTGAAGGACCTGCTCGATCAACTCGACACGCGCACCTTGTTGACGATCGCCATCGACCTGACGCAGCCGAACGGAACGACGGTCACACGTTCCATCGGCGAATGGCGCCGGTCCATTCCGCAACTGGGCAAGCGACCCGCCGTCTTCATCATCGGCAGCGCCGCGCGTTAAGCACCTGCGCGCGCAGGCCGCTCCACCTTCTCCAGCCGGACGGTGTACACCACCGGCGTGTGCGGGTCCAGTACACCGGGTATCCCCTTTACACCGAATGCGAACAGGCTCGGGAAAAGGAAGGTTCCCTCCTGTCCTTCGCGTAGCAGGCTCACCGCCACCTCGAGCCCATGGATCACCTGGTCCTTATCGCCGAAGGTGAAGGTGAAGGGCGCACCATTGCGCTCGGTATCATCGAAGAGGGTGCCCCCTTCCAGGCTGCGCCCCTGGTAACTGATGGTCACGATATCACGTTGCGCAACGGCCATGGTATCGGTCGGTTCACCATTGAGGTGGTAACGGATGTCGCTCGTACCCCAAGCCACGAACGGCACCTCAGACCGTTGCAAATAAGCATTGATCAGGCGCACTTCGTATGCGTTCGGGTCATTCCGCCGCAACCGTTCCGCCTCTGCGCGCATATCAGCGGGTGTTCGCAGCTCCAATAGCACGACCTCAAGTCGCACCATTCCCGTGTCCGGATGATCCACCGTCATCCCCTCGGTGAACACCTCCCATGGCCAGCGCTGCGCCGGTGCGATCACGCTGAGGCTGTCACCCACATGCATGCGACGCAACACCGGTATCATCGCACCCATCCGGACGTCCTTCGCCAGGTACGCGCGTTCCGTACTGAAGAGGCCTCCCACCTCACCTTCGACCTGACCCATGCGCAGGCGAACATGGACCGAGTCACTGTCCGAAGCAAGTTCCTCACCATCACCGATGGAGTGCAGGTGCAGGTGCACATCATCGCCCACGAGCTTGTAGCCATCATAGGGTGATCGCGCACAGGAGCCCAGCAACAGGATGATCGCACCGATGCCAGCGAGCCGTCTCATGGACGGTCCGTGATGGCGACCACGCCCAGGCGATAGACGATGCTACTGCGCATGGGGATGCGGTCCTGATCACCTATGAGGCCGTGGGCACGGTAGGAAGGGATCACGATGATCGCGCTGTCGCCAGCGCCCATCAATTGGATCGCCTCGTGCAGCCCGCTCTCGACCTGATCCATCTCCACCATGAAGGATTCCGGACGGCCCGGTTCCGTGCTGTAGGCCGTATCCCCGTTCAACAGTTCGAGCCGGTAATTGACCCTCGCCCATTGGTCCGGCCGGGCGGTGGGACCCTCGGCATCGCGGATCATCTGCAGGTGAACGCCGGTGCCGGTGGGCGTGAGGGTGAGCCCGTGGCGCTGTGCGTACAACTTGATGTCGTGCTGCTCCAGCTTCACCGCCTCCTTGTTCGCCTGCACCAGGTCCTCGGCATTGCCTGGCGCATTGGTCCTCACCGGCGCACGACCATCCCGATCACATCCGATGATCATGAGGCAGATCAACAGCACGGCTCCTTTCATGCGGGATGCGCTTGCAGGAATGCCGGAAGCAAGGACATGAAGCGCTCCACCGTGGCCTCCAGGCTGAGTGTGGAACGACCGCCAGCAGCGTTCTGGTGTCCTCCGCCATCGAAGTGTTCCTTCAGGAAGCGGTCCACCGGCAGGTCGCCTTTGGAGCGCAGGCTGATCTTGACGAGATCCGGATGTTCCATGAAGAAGGCGGCGAGGCGCATGCCCTTGATGGACAGGCCGTAGTTCACGAAGCCTTCGGTGTCGCCCTGCTTGAAATGGAAACGCTTCAGGTCGTCCTGCCCCAGGCCGATGATCACGGTCCGTTGTTCGGGCAGTACGGTCATCCGCTCCTGCAGGGTGAAGCCGAGCAGCCTCAAGCGGTCGACGCTGTTCGTATCGGAGATGGCATTGTGCACCTGGTCAAGGTCCACACCATGCTCGAGCAACAAGGCCGCGGTGCGCATGGTATGTGGCGTGGTGCTGCGGAAGCGGAAGGAACCTGAATCGGTCACCATACCCGTGTACAGGCAGGTCGCCACATCCTTGTTGATGGATCGGTCCCAACCCATGGCCAGTGCCAGATCCACCACCATCTGGCAGGTGCTGCTCGCGCTGGTGTCAGAGAAGGTGGCCGCCGCGAAGGCCTCCGGGTCCTGGTGATGATCGATGAGGACCTTGGTCTTCACCCCGCGCACTGCCTCTTCCAGGCCGCCGATCCGATCGAGCCGGTTGAAGTCGGCACAGATGACCAGGTCGCAGGTGCGGATGGTGGACAATGCGGCATCCGGTGAGCGGTCGAGGCATAGCACCTCCCCACGGCCAGGCAGCCAGTCGAGGAAGTCGCCGGGGGTATTCGGCAGTACCACCTTTGCATGGTGTCCGGCTGCCCTCAGCAGATGCATGAGGCCGAGCGCCGATCCCAAGGCATCGCCATCGGGATTGTAGTGCGATACGACCACCACACGGCGTGGTCGCTCCAGAAGCTGTTGCAGAACGGCGATCTGATCGGGCGGTAGGAACATGGCTTAACGAAGCGACCCGCCTTCCGGCGGGTCGCAAAAGTACGCGGATGTGCTCAGCGGGCCTCGAATCCGACGGGCGGTGTCGGCATGTGCTCGATGAGGATGCCCACGCAGCCGATGTCGTTCGGTTCACCCCGCTTCGTCTTGGCCTCATTGTTCCCCGGGGCCACCACCTCCACCGCTATACGCTTGGTGGCCGTGCAGGTGAACTCGATCTCCTTGGCCATGTCGTGCTCGGTGTTGTCCCAAAGTACCTTCTCCTCTTCCTTGTAGGTACGCTTCTTCTCCTGGGTCTTCACTTCGACCGTGCTGCCGGTGGTCCTCCCCTGATCGTCCACCACGGGCTGCTTCACGGTTCCTCCGGACACCTCGTCGGTCGGTACGCGGTACTTCTCAACCAATCGGATGGCCAGGTCATCACCCAGCACCTTCTCATCGTGCACCACCGAGATCCGGTAATCCTGGCCGCTGTATACGATGATGTTCAGTTCGGTCTCCTTGCCCACCTGGACCATGGCGCTCTTGCTCTGGCCATTGATGGAGAAGCGTTTGTCGTTGCTCAGGTTCCCGTTCAGCCGATGGTAATCGGTGCACTTGTACTGGGCATTGACCGCCACGGCGCCGCATATCGCGACAAGCAGGGTGGCACTACGGAATGTCGGTTTCATCGGTCTTCTCGTTCGGGTGTTCAACTACGCCTCCGGCTGGATCATGCGTCCGCGCAACTCATCCACCGCGGTCTTCAGTGCGCGGTACTTCTCGTCGGTCAGTTCGACCTTCACATCGTCCCCGAGCACCATGCGGCCGGTCGTCGAAGGTCCTTGATGCACCACACGTTTCACGTTCACCTGATCATAGATGTCGCGGACAGCGAGCAGCTCCTTCATCACCATCGCCACATCAGCATCCGACTCGTTCGGCCGCATCATGTCGATCAGGTGTTCGAGGGTCACCTTCTGCTCACCCACGCGGTTCATCAGTTCCTCGCTGCTCCCGCGCGCCTCGATCTGGTTCAGGAGGAGATGCATGCTCTCCACCCAGCCACCTGCCAGCACCATGGACAGGGTGGGTCCCATCTTCTCATCCTGGAGCTTCGCATAGGCCTTGGCATAGGCGTCGTTGCTGATGATCTCCAATGAGTCCCCACGCGTCAGGTTCGCCTCCAGCCGCACGAAGTCGGCATCGGAGAAGGCACTGACGATGCCCAGGCTCTCGGCCAGCTTCTTCGTGGTGAGGTAGTATCGCACCACTTCCACGTTCAGCTTGAAGTAGCTGGCGAACACCAGGTCGGTGGAATAGATGCCGAAGTTGAGGGCACGCGCCTTCAGGGTGGCATAGCGGTCCACGTTGGATACCGGGTTCATCAGGCGCTTCTGGCCATCACCCGCCATCTGGCGCACCAGGCTGAACAGTTCGTTCGGCGTTGGCATCTGGTAGAGGCTGGCAACGGAGCTCTCCGCCCCGTCATTGCCGATGACCAGGCTCGGGCCTTTGTCCTCGGTGTGTTGCTCCTCCCCGCCGCCGCATGCGGTGGCCAGCACCGCCAGAAGCGGGAGTGCACGTAGTTTAAGTCCCATCGTGGTTGATAGTGTTTGGGAGTGCGGACCGGAAGGACCGTTCCACACCACGAAGGAAGCTTGTACGCAAGGCCCTGCCGGAACGATACAACGATTAGTTTTGCGCGGCTTTTTCAACATCCGCCGACATCACCCATGAGCAACAGGACTTTCACGATGATCAAGCCGGAGGCAGTGGCCGCCGGGCACGCAGGCAAGATCATCGACATGATCACCAGCAACGGTTTCAAGATCATCGCCCTCAAGTACACCCGCCTCTCCCGCGAGGAGGCCGGCACCTTCTACGAAGTGCACAAGGAGCGCCCCTTCTACGGTGAGCTGGTGGACTACATGGCCAGCGGCCCCATCTTCGCCGCCATCCTCGAGAAGAGCAATGCCGTGGAGGACTTCCGCAAGTTGATCGGCGCCACGGACCCCGCCCAGGCCGAGGAAGGCACCATCCGCAAGCGCTTCGCCGAGAGCAAGGCCAAGAACGCCTGCCACGGAAGCGATAGCAACGAGAACGCGGAGATCGAGGGCAACTTCTTCTTCAGCGGACGGGAGCGTTTCTGACCTCAAGCAGGCGATCCGTAATAACCGGTAGGCCGTGAAGCGCTGACCCGCGTCTTACACTGCCTACTGGCTCCTG
>JAGQVR010000171.1 GCA_020437875.1 Flavobacteriales bacterium | reverse complement strand
TGGACGACCTTCATCCGGGCAATCATATCACAGTGGACCTGAGCCTCCTGCCAGAGAACCCGCGTAAGCTGAAGGTATATGGGAATGCGGACCTCCTGCAATTGGCGATCGCGAACATCGTGAACAACGCCTTCAAGTACAGCAACAACAAGCCTGTTTCGGTGAGTGTGGCTGCTGGAAAGAAGGAGGTGATCGTGCTGGTCAAGGATCAAGGGATCGGCATTCCGGCGGAAGAGATCCAGTTCATCTATGACCCCTTCTTCAGAGCCTCCAACACATCGTATTTCGAGGGATACGGCATTGGACTGCCATTGGCGCGGAACGTGGTGAAGCTGCACAGCGGCACCTTGGCGGTCTCCTCGCAAAGCGGTGTGGGAACCACTGTTCAGATCAATCTTCCGATCATCGATCAGGAACTCCTGACAGCTCTAATGGGATCCTAATGGGATCCTAATCGGATCCGGATCCGATCCTTAGGAGCCTCTGATCAAGGCAATGGGATCTTGCGCCATCAACGCAAGAACCATTGTCATGGCCAAGACCATCCTTATCCCAACGGACCTGCACGTAGGGTCGCTGAGTGCGCTGAAGGCTGCCATCGGAACCACGGGAAGTGAACAGTTGAACGTGATCCTGATGCATGCGGAGCATTTACCTGACGGGATCACCGACCTGTTGTTCCATTCGCCACGTCGGGAGCTAAGGCGGCGTATGGGGTCGGCATTCAAGGAGGCGCTTGCCGTTCTCCGTAATCACCATGAACGGCGTCTTGTAGGGATCTGCGTGGAGCCTTTCAACGGGGGCAACGCAAAGGCATTCGATCAATTCCTACGGGCAAGGGGTGTGGATGAGATCCATGTATCGGGCAGCTATAGGCTGCGTCGGGGATCTCGATCATTGGATCCGATGCCGCTGATACGTGCGGCGTCCGCCCCTTTGATCATTCACGGAAGTTCACAGGCCGTGGTGCCTGGGGATGCCGCGACCGTGGTGGATCATCTCCAGTTCTTGTTCGATCGATGAGGATGAAGTCGTTCGCGATCCTGCTGATGGTGCTGCTGGTGACCCTTGCCGGCCTGGCCTTTGTGAACGTGGGTAGTGGCGCACGTCCGGAGGTCATGTTGATGGGGGAATGGCAGGAGGTCTTCTGGACCTACGAGATGGTGGATGGAACCTCGCATACGCCGGATGCGGGTACCTCCTTGAGCGAGGAGCTACGGAACGAGATCACACGAGGCATGGTGATACACGAATCGGAGACCTGGCGTTTCGGGCCTGGTGCCGCCCTGGTGCTGCAAAAGGCCGGGCAGCGCAATGATACCCTTCAATGGAAGTTGAAGGGCCATGGGCAGATGCTGGAGCTCGTGTTCGAGGACCGGCATCAGGAGGTGTACAACATCCGTGAGCTGAAGGAGGATGAGTTGGTACTACAGTTCAACAATGACATGATCGCACGGGGAGTGGTCCGGATCATTCTGAAACGCGTTAGCGAACATGCTTAGTCGATACAACGAACAGCGGAGCCCCGCGGACAACCTGAAGCTGGGTGTGCTATCAGCCTTCGCGGCCGGCATGACCAATGTGGCAGCCCTTGTGCTCTTCTTCTCGTTCGTCAGCAACGTGACGGGTCATTTCGCCATCCTTGCCGGTGAGATCGCACGCGGTCATTGGTACCAGGTGGCCGTGGTCTTCCTGTGGGTCTTCCTGTTCCTTAGCGGCAGCTTCCTGTCCAACTTCATCGTGATACACGGGGACAAGCGAAGGAGGCTGCTGAACCACGCGATACCGATCGGCTTGGAGGTCCTTTGTCTGCTGGGGGTGGGATACTACGGCCACTTCCATTACCGTGAGACCCTGTTCGAGACGGAGGTCATGGTGGCTGTACTGCTACTGGCGATGGGCCTGCAGAACGGACTCACGGCGAGCATCTCCAACTTCTCGGTCAAGACCACGCACCTGACGGGTCTGAGCACCGACCTGGCCATCCACTTGTCCATGGCCACGAAGCGGGAACTGCGGGATCGGCCGGAAGTACGGCAGAAGATCGTTCTCCTCTCCTCCATCGCGCTGGCGTACGTGTCGGGTGGTGTGGTCTCCGGCAGCATCATCAGCATGTTCGAGTTCAAGGTGTTCTTCTACATCGCGGCTCTGCTGTGCGGCGTATTGGTCTACGACATGGCGCGGCATGGCGTGGCTGTGCGCCAACGGACCGCGCAGGTCAGGCAGATGCGGTCCAGCGCACCTGATCGCTCCGTGCTCCGCCGCGTGGCCATGAACGATCTGGAGAAGGCCGCGCAGGCCGGCTGATGGGTTCAGGCCTCAACGACCATGGCTCACGGATCCTGAACGACCCGGCACGTATGACCAACCGTCCGGCACTAGCGCTGGTAAGGCTGCAGCAAGCTCACCCGATTTCCTTCGGTATCGAGGATGGAGACGTAGAGGCCGATCCCCGGGATCTCCTGCGGTTCGCCGAGCACCGTACCGCCTCCTTGTTCCACCTTCTCCATGTGTGCCTTCACATCGTCAACAGCGATGGTGAGCGAAGGGTGCGCATTGTCCGCGGTCCTCTTGAAGAAACCACCGTTGATGGCGCCCTTGTGCACATGCATCCGGTCCTTATCCACCTCGGTGGTGTAGGCGATCAGGTAATCGCCCATCTCCGGGCCGAGCTGGGTCATGTGCCAACCGAAGACGGTGTTGTAGAAGGTGCTCACGCGTTGCCGGTCCTCGGCCGGCATTTCGAAGTGGACGACGGAATTCATGTCGATCGGGTTTCCGGTAAGGTAGTGGCTGCACGTACGGATCCGGTCACCTCCGCCTATGAGAGCAGCCCCCTTGCCTTCGCCATGAGCCAGGGTGCGAGGAAGGTGACGATCGGCACCATGATCCAGATGCGCCCCTTTAGGATATCGTAGTCGAGGAGCAATTCGGACCACGGCTTCCTGAAGAGGAAATGCCCGGCACCGAACTCGAAGCCCAACGTCAAGAGCAGCCAAAGCGCTCCGATGACGATCGCCTTGCTGGGGTCGGTCGGTCCGATCCAGCGTATGCCGGTCCACGTGGCGAACAGGATGAGCGCACAGAGGATCACGGTGCTGATGGCGAGGCCTGCCGTGAGGCCGGTCTGAGGAATGATCAACTTGATGCGCAGGGTGCCGTTCAGGATGGCGAGCAGCATGAGCAGGAACCAGAAGAGGACCGCCTTCCACCACATGGGTCTTGTTTTCCGAAAGGTGACGAATAGCCGTGGGAGTGTTCCTGCGGATCGTCATTGTGTACTTTGTCCCTCCGGCACCCCACGACCAGATGATAGACCTCGTTGCCCTCAATCGGACCGGACCATACAAGCGGATGGAAGTGGATGACCTGCTGTTCGTAGAATACATCTGTCCATCGCCGAACGCCGTTGCGGGCATCTGGTCTGAATTGAACTATTTCGCCTTCTGCACGAGCGGCCGCAAGATGTGGCGCAGCCTGGAGAGCGATTATCTGGTGGAGGCGGGGAACGCCCTCTTCGTGAAGAAGGGGGCCAACATCGTGCATCAGTACTTCGAGGAGAAGTATTGTGCGCTGATGGTCTTCCTTCCCGATGATTTCGTCCGTCGTTTCACCCAACGCTTCTCGGGTCTGACCGGACATGCCGGGTCCGCTGCCACCGATTCCGTCATCCGCGTGACCTGGGATGACCACCTGCAGGGCTACGTGAACTCGCTTGCGGCCTACTTCTCGTCGCCCGCGACACCCGATCGGCAGCTGTTGGTGCTCAAGTTCGAGGAGTTGTTGTTGAACATCTTCACACGCCCGCATCATGGTGCACTGGCCGGCTATCTGGCCGGCTTGAACGACGACCGCGCCGCCAACCTGAAGCAGGTGATGGAGGCGAACTATGCCTACGCACTGAAGCTGGAGGAGTTCGCAAGCCTCTGCGGGCTCAGCCTGAGCTCCTTCAAGCGGTCCTTCCTGGAGACCTTCGACATGGCACCGGGAAAGTGGATCACCGGCAAGCGGCTGGAGCGAGCGGCACGATTGCTCACCGTCACCAGCAAGCATGTGAACGAGGTGGCCTACGACATCGGCTACGAGGAACCGAGCAGTTTCATCCGCGCCTTCAAGCAGCGTTTCGGTACCACACCGCAGGGCTATCGCACCGCGTCCACGTAGGCTTTCATTCACCTGGGCCGAAACGTCGATCATCCGGACTTTTCGGCCTATCGGCTCGGGTCGGCATGCCGGCACTTTTGCCCCATCGGAAACAACAAACCCAACACACCGATGGAAGCAATGACCAAGACCATGAACGGTATCGACCTGGAAGCCATGCACAACACGGTCGGTGCGATCCAGGGCAACAGCGCGATCGCAGCGTTCAAGTTGCGCGCCGAGAACAAGTGGATCGATGGAGGCCACAACCGCAGCAGCGTGCAGGGCTTCTATGGTGCCTGCCAGGAGGATACGAGTCGGGAGAAGCCCTTCGTGTTCGAATGCGATGAGCCGCACGTGCTCCTCGGACAGAACAAGGGTGCGAATCCAGGTGAGGTGCTCCTCTACGGATTGCTCGCCTGCATGACCACGGCCATGGTGCTGCTGGCCACCGCCCAGGGCATCGAACTGAAGGGCATCTCCAGCCGCATCGAAGGGGACGTGGACCTGCGCGGATTCCTGGGCCTTGACCCTGATGTGCCGAAGGAGTTCACCCAATTGCGGGTGGTGTTCGACCTGCCCGGTGCCACGGCGGAGGAGAAGGCCATGCTCATCGACCTGGCCAAGCGCTCGCCGGTCTACAACAGCCTCATCCGTCCAGTGGACGTGCAGGTCTCGGCCGCATAGGACCGTACGAATGGGAGAAAAGGCCGTGCCGTGAGGTGCGGCCTTTCTCATTTCGGACCGGGCCTCGACTTGGACTTATCGGACGATCCTTTGGGCTTTCCTGTCAACCCGGCCGCCACGGTACCGCCGGTCCTTTGCGATAGACAATGACACCCGCCATGAACACCACGTTCCAACTCGACTTCCCGTCCACCCTGCTCGTTCGGTTCGCCTTCTTCCTTACGCGGACCCGTGCACGGGCCAAGGCCGGTCGCATCCAACACTTGGAGGACATCAGCTACCGCCTGCTGGTGAAGGCCATGACGCTGCCTGCCGATGCCACGGCACATGCTTTCCGCCCCCTCCTCGAACTGGCTTCTGCCGTGCCTCCGGTCGAATGGGGTTTCCTTGCGAATGAGGAGAGTGGAGGTAGGAAGGTGCTTGTGGACAATACCTACCTCAAGGTGGTGTTGATCCGATGGGCGCCAGGGGAGGCCTGCGCACGACACTTCCATCCGAACGGGGGTGGCATGTTCACGGTACTGGAAGGGGCGATCCGTGAGGACCGCTTCCTCAACGCCAGCGTGCCGCTGCCATACGAGACACGTGTCCATGGCGCAGGAGCGATGAGCTACATCGACGATACGCTCGGCGCGCACATCGTTTCGAATACGGCTGAACATGCCGCGGTCACCTTGCATGCGTACTTGAAATACCGGGTATGATCGGAGGAGCCGCAACGTGCTTCCGGCCGCTTCTTACCCAAGGTCAACGGATCGGGCGCGATGGGCATGGGACCTTTGCCGCCATGAACAACACGCAGATGAAAGCGGCGGTCTACTCCCGCTACGGCAGTCCCGAGGTCCTTTCCATCGCCCAGGTGGCCAAGCCGGAACCCAAGGACGATGAGGTATTGATCCGCATCCACGCCACCACCGTTACCTCCGGCGATGTGCGCATGCGCAAGGCCGATCCCTTCCTGATCCGTTTCTTCTCCGGCCTGTTCACCCCCAAGGCACCCATCCTGGGCCACGAGGTGGCGGGCGTGGTGGAGGCCGTTGGCAGCCAGGTGACACGGTTCCGCGTCGGTGACCGCGTCTTCGGCAGCACCGGCATGCGTTCCGGTACACACGCCGAGTATATCTGCATGGCGGAGGATGGTGCCATCGCCCACACACCGGATCGGATCGCGCACGGCGAGGCGGCCACGCTCGCCGTCGGCGCGCTCACGGCCCAGCACTTCATCCGGGCGGCGGGACTGAAGCAGGGCGAGCACATCCTCATACACGGTGCATCGGGCAGCATCGGGACCGCAGCGGTGCAGGTGGCGAAGGCCATGGGTGCCAAGG
>JAGQVR010000170.1 GCA_020437875.1 Flavobacteriales bacterium | reverse complement strand
TTCGGAACTCCCATCCGTAGCCTTCAACAGGCGATGCCCTTCGAGGATGATCATGGTCGGATCCGACGCGAATCGTTCTGACACGATGGAGAGCGCACCCGGCAACAGGAGATCATCACTGTTGATCCAGCCGAAGACATCGCCGGTGGCGTGGGCCAGCCCCTTGTTGAGCGCATCGCTCTGGCCGGCATCCGTCTCATGGCACCACCAGGCCAGGCGCTCCTGCCAGGACCGGATCAAGTCCACGGAGCCGTCGGTGCTGCCACCGTCCACCACGATGTGCTCGACGCTCGCCCCCTGTTCTTCATGCACGGACCGAAGACAGTCCTCCAGGTAGGTCAACTGCTGGTAGCTCGGAGTGATTATTGTGATCCGTGGTGCCATACACGTTCAAGATGACAGCAAGCGGCGATAGACGCCGGTCGTACTTTCCAACATGCGATCCATGGTGAACCCATCGAGCACGCGTTCACGACCTGCGCGCCCCATGCGCATCGCCGCATCACGATCCTCCACGAGACGGTGCATGGCTTCAACAAGTTCGCCCTGCGTGCGGTACAACAGTCCGTTCGATCCGTCGGCCACCAGCTCGGGTGTCGCCCCGGAGGCATGGCCGATCACGGGCAGTCCGTCCGACATGGCTTCAAGCGTTATCCGGCCCAGGGCTTCGTGCTGTGAACATTGGAGCAACGCATGCGCCTGGTCCATGACCTCGTGGATATCCTTCACGAAGCCGTGCAGGGTGACCACATCCTCCAGACCCAGGTCATTTACGAGTTCCTGTACCGGTGCCACCTGACCATCGCCTACAAGGTGGAGCCCCGTTCCTGGCAGGTCCGCGTGCACCTCGGCGAACGCCCGTACCGCCTCCATCTGTCCCTTGGATCCGTGGAAATAACCCGCAAGCATGAAGTTGAAGGTGGTGATCCGCGTCCAACGTTCGGTCGCGGTCCGCTCCCGTTCCTTCCAGCGCCCCACCGTGATGATGCCGTTCGGGATGATGTGCACCCGATCATCCTTCGGCATCCATTGCCGCATGTCGTCGACCACGGCCTGGGAGAGCGCGATGAGCGCATCGGCCTGCCGGAGTTCGCGGGCGTACCTGCGCACCCCACCATCCACCTTGAACCGGTAGTGCAGGAAGGGCAGTTCGCGGATGTGCCAGACATGTGGCACCCGCAGGCCACTCGCCAGCTGCCCACCGATGCCGATGACCGCACTGTTGGTGTGCACGAGCCCGGTGCCGCGATCACGGGCGAGCGCCGCGATCCGGCGCATGGCCTCGGCATTGAGCTGGTCACGCATTCGTGCCGCCCGGCGGAAGCGCATGCGCTGCAACAAGCGATGGTGCATCCGGCCGGAGTAGATCTGCTTGTGCATCCAGGAGGCGAAGGGCACGACGGCATGGTCGATCGCGGACCGCTGCAACGCCTTCACGAAGGGTCCGTCCGCCGCCGAAACCACGAAGGGCCGCACCGCTCCCGCATCCCGCAGGCCAACGACCAGATCGAGCAGGGAGCGGTTCGCGCCGTACAGGTCCGCGTAATGCGTGAGGTATAGGACCCGCATCGGCTTCATGTCCTGTTGGTCGCACGTTCCAGGATGTGTTGCAATTCGCCGACCTGCACCTCCACCCGATGCGCCACCTCAGCATAGGCCCGCCCGGCCTGACCCATGCGCAGCGCGCGATCCGGGTCGTCGACCAAGGCGATCATGTTCCGAGCCATGGCCTCCACGTCACGTTCCTCACAGAGCAGGCCCCGCTCCCCGTCCACCACCACATCCGCGATACCGGCATGGCGCGTGGCGACCACGGGCACCCCGGAAGCCATCGCCTCGAGCACGGCCAGGGGTGTACCCTCGTGATCATTGTCCGCGGTAACGACGCTGTGCTGCACGAAGGCACGGCTCGCATGCATCAGTCGTGCTATCTCATCCGGCTTCTTCACCCCGCAAAGATCCACGCCAGCGGACAAGCCAAGCTCCGAGACCAGCTGTTGACAGCGTTCCCAGAGCTTCCCCTGACCGACCATGGTGAGGCGCGCCTCGGGTCGTGCCGCCACCACCTTGCCGAACGCGGCGATGGTCAAGTGCGGCGCCTTCTTCTCGGCGAAGCGCCCGACGGCGAGGAAGTGCGGCGGCACGAGGTCCGGCCTGCCGGGAGTGAAGCGGTCCACGTCGATGCCGTAGCAATTATAGATCACCTTCTCGCGTGGCGCTCCGATTGCCAGCAGCTGGGCTTCCATCGCCCGGCTCACCACCACCAGCGCACTGGCATACCGGAAGAGATCCCGGTAGCCACCATACCGTTGGATGTAGTCAGGGCGATGCGCATCGAAGCCATGGAAGTGGACCACGAGCGGCACACCAGCGCGTTCACAGGATCCCGCGATCTCCGCGCCCATGTTGCCATACTCGGCCAACATCACGTCCGGCTTGAACGATCGCAACCTGTCGACCAGCCGGTCCCGGGCCAGCCCCGGCGCGCCACCGCGGTGTTTTCCCGCCAGCCGGTCGTAGAGCGACCAAGGTCCAGAGGTGCGCACCAGCGGTCCACCGAGCGATGCATTGCGCGGTGGCACGCCGCCCGACAACAGCAGCTCGACCTTGTTCAACCGCTCGATGTGCGCCGCGATGAAGGTCTCGCTCCAGGCGTTCTCCGCGGGAGAGGCCAGCGCTATCCGCAGGGCAGGAGCCTCACTTTCCACCGGTGACCCGTTTCATCGCCCGCCCCAGTCGACCACGCACCGAGGTATCGGGCTCCTTGTTCTTCTCGGCCAGGCGCTGCTCGCTCTCCGCGATCACATCCTTCGGGAAACCCGCGGTCAGCAACCGGTCGCGCAGCACTTCGAGATGTGGACGGAGCAGGCCGTCCACACCGGACACGATGCCGTCGATCATGGAGCGGGTGAAATGGATGAAGACGATCGGGAAGGTGCCGTTGATCAACACATCGCCCGTCGAAGCCTTGGTGCGCGCGCACTCCACCATGTTCCAGTTGGCCACGTTGCATCCCCGATGCTTCAGCACCAGCACGCCATCGAAGTAGACCGGGAGCAGATTGAGGTGGGTCTGGTCCACGTACTGGCCTTGGGTGAAGTCCTTGATGCAGACCTCGAGACAGTTGGTGCCCCATCCCTGCAACGCGGGTTCACCACCGCGGGATGCAGCGACGAAGCCCCCGTTATACAGTCCACCGACGTAGAGCAGATCGAAGTTGGGTCGATCCACCGTGGCGGTGGCACTGCGCCAATGCGGGCTCAGCAGCACCGTCGACCGGTCCAGCGCCTCCCAAAGCCACGACGGATCGCTGAAGAAGTGCAGGTCGCAATCACCATACATGACCTTCTGGTAGCGCTTTAACAACTGAAGCATCAGCACCGGCTTCAAGCTCCAGCGCAGTTCATCGCTCTGTTCGGCGTACCGGGCACAGATGGCCGCGCCAAGCTCCGTATCCTTCATGTCGCCCAACAAGCGGAACTCCACGCCAGCCCTTCCACCGGCGTCCAGGCTCGAACCGCCATCCACATCCGTGACGAGGATGACGAAGTGAAGCGATGCATCCCATTGGCGCAGGGAATCGCACAGGGCGAGCGCCCAGCCCAGGTGGCTGCGGGTGATGATGGTGCAGAAGCACTTCTCCATGGCCACTACTTCGATGAGGACAGTTTCGCGCCGATGCGACGGAAGATACCGTCGATCCAGCGGATGCAGGAACGCAACGGCCCACTGTCCGCCGCTCGTGTGCGATGCTGGGTGTCCAGCGCCACCCGCAGCATGCGTCGCTGCCCCTCGCGGAAGAAGACCGGATGCTTCTGATAGAGCCGTTCGTGCAGGGCCACGAATTTCGCCTCCTGCGCCGTGGCGCCGCCTCCATGCTTGCGGTAACGCGCACCGATGCGGTCCAGGAACACGAACCGTGAACCGGCCTCCACCAGACGGATCCAGAGGTCGTAGTCCTCGATGTGCTGCAGGTCCGGCGCGGTATCGAAACAACCCGCATCCAGCACATGCGACCGCCTCGCAACGACCGCCGAAGGCAGGATGAAGTTGTAGACGGCGAGCGAGAGCGGGAAGTGGTCCTTCTTCCAAGGCTCGAACCAGGCCTCGTGCGTCCAGCTTCGTCCGGGTTCATTGCGGTAGCTCAGGACCGGTGCACAGGCCACGTCGGCCCCAGCTGTCAATGCCGATAGCGCCGACTCGAGATGGTGTGGCAGCCAGGTATCATCGGGGTCAAGGAAGGCGACGAACTCACCACTTCCGGCACGGATGCCCGTGTTGCGCGCACCGCTGACGCCTTGGTTCACCTCATGCCTGATGTACTCGACCCGCTGCTTCACGGTATCAGCGAACTCCCGGACCACCCTGGCCGTGCCGTCCTCCGGACCATTGTCGTCCACCACGATCACCTCCCATCGCGATCCGGTCTGTGCTGCGATGGAGCGCAGGGCCTCGCCGATATACGGACCCATCTTGTAGGCCGGCAGGACGATGGTGACGAGCGGATCAGCCATGGATCGTCCGGAAGAAGCGTGCCACCCCCTTGCGCTTCGCCTCATCGAACGCGCGATCAGTGGCGGTGCGCGATCGGTGGGTGGACCACCTGTGAAGTTCGTAGAGCGCGTCGCCCAAGCGAAGGCGCGCCAGCTTGCCGATGCTCCCCCCGACACTTGGCGATGGCATGACCTGCTGCACCTTCAACCCATGCAAGTGCCGCAGGAAGGTGCGGGAGAAGGCATGACCCTCCGCGAGCCGCAGCAGGTATCCCCGATCGACACGGGAGCGGCCTATGAGGTGGCGCACACGCAATTCCGGGAAGATACCCTTGCCATAACCCATCTCGCAAGCGACCCACGAGAACTCATCGTCGCCGCATGAATTCAACGTGTTGCCTGCACGGTCCAGGCGCTGCTTCTGCGGATCATCCATGATGATGCGCGCGTACTCCCTGGCTACATCCCGTTTGACCGCCATGCCCGCTCCCCAAGGGATCACAGCATCCTGCGGATCGTTGGACCAGCTTGCCGATGGGACGGTGCGCAGCGCCAACATGGTGGTATAGGGCAGCAGATCGGGAGCAGGGGCCACCTCGTACTCCGGTTCCAATACCCCCGCACCGAACACGCCCAACTGCGGTTCCCGCTTGGCGATGCCCAAGGTGCGCGACAGGTAGTCGGGTGCCAGGACATTGTCGTCGTCCACGAACAGAAGCAGATCGCTCCCCGTCTCCTGGATGCCTCTGATCCGTGCCATGGTCAGGCCGAGGCGGGATTCTTGAACGATCCGCGCACGAGGATGCCAGCCGATGTCGATGCGCTGGAGGCTGCCGTTGGTCGATGCGTTGTCAACGATCAGCAACTCCCATTGCTCCATCGGCAGATCCTGGCCACGCAGGGAGTCCAACGTACGTTCCAGTTGATCCAACTGGGGATCATGGGTACAGATGACCACGGCAAGCGTCATGGCCTTCGCTCTGTCGTTCACTTCATCCATCGGTCGCCGTCCTGGACACTGCGTTCGCGAAGTAACCCAACGGGTCGGAAGGCACCCAACCCAGCAGTCGATCACGAGCACGTAGACCCATGGCGGCCCATTGGTCACGCGCCTGCCAGGCCCGCTCCAACGCATCGTCCAAGGCATCCACCGAAGGCGCGGAGACCAGGTGACCATCGACGCCGTCGGTGATCAGGTCCCGGGCCCCACCCACATCCGTACTGATGACCATACGTCCGTGGGCCATGGCTTCCTGCAAGGCCAGCGATCGACCTTCCATCCGCGAAGCGAACAATGCGGCATGATGCGTTGACCAGATGGCCGCCTTCTCCGGAACGTGGCCTCTGAATGTCACGTTGTGCACCCCATGAAGGCGTACGAGGCGCTCCAGTGTGGCCCGGGATCCGCCCTGACCGAAGAACGAGACGTGCAAGGGGCGTTCCCGCCATTTCGGCCGGCCCATCAGCTCGATGACGAGATCCTGCCCCTTGTGATGGGGGGACAAGGCGCCGACCATGGCCAGGGACCAACCATTCTCCGTGGAAGGATAGGCCGGGACCTCGGTAGCGGTGTCCACGGGATTGTGAACGAGTGAAGCATGGTTGAACGCAAGGCCCAGTTCGCGCTCCGTGGCGTGCCGGTTCTGTTCGGAGACGAACCACACCTGCTTCGCCCCGGCGTAGGCCTGTGTGTAAGCCTCCGTCATCCCATCGTTCATCGGAAGTCCTTCGATCACAAGCTGTACCACCACGGCGTAGGCTTG
>JAGQVR010000169.1 GCA_020437875.1 Flavobacteriales bacterium | reverse complement strand
TGGTGGACGGGGCCACCTTGGTGGGTGCGCACGCGCTCATAGCCTGTGATGGAGTTCCCTTCTGCGTTGACCTTTCATTCGCCGATGCCAATGCCGCGCAAGCGATCACGGTGGTCTCCAACGCACTGGCCCGGCTGCCCGGCGCCACTTACAGCCTGAGCGGCACCAACCCGGTGGTGGCCACCTTGTGCTGGACCCCGGACATCGGCCACCGTTTCAACAACATCCATTTCCGAGCGACCGACCCGACCTGTCCCATACCCAACGTGGCTTCCACCGCGCTCTACATCCAGGTGGATCCCATACCGGTGATCCCGCCAGATGCCGGGATCGATGGCACGCTCGTCCGTTGTCCATCCGATCCGCCGATCGACCTCTTCACCGCATTGGGCGGCACGCCGGAGACCGGCGGCACCTGGACCTACTTGGGCGCGCCGCATGGCCCTACGTATGACTACGGGACCGACGGACCAGGCGACTACGTCTACACCGTTGTCGGTGCATCGCCATGCGCCACCAATTCAGCGACCGTGACGGTGTTGGAAGGCTCGGTCGGACTGACCCTCGAGTTGCAGAGTGGTGGGACCGCACCGGGTGCTGTCACCTACGAGGTGTTGGACGAGACCGGTACAACGACCTTGCTCAGTGGGAACAACCCGATCCCAGCGAACAGCATCGGCACCGTTTCGCTCTGCCTTCCCGATGGCTGCTACCAATTGCGCGTGACCGATGGGGCGGGCGATGGCCTGCTCGGCTACATCCTGCGTGAAATGGGTGCGAATGGTCGACGCTTGATCGATGACCGCTTCAATATGAACGTTGGTGTGAGCCAGATAGCGGGTGGTGGCACCTTCTGCCTGCCACTGGGCGACGATGAACCCATCTGGAGCAGCTGTGACAAGCTCGATTGGGTGGACAACAAATTCATCGTGTGCCATGCCAATGCGGCAGTGACCGCGCAATACGGTGTGAACAACACCACGAGCGGTTATGAGTTCTGGTTCTTCGATCCGAACGGCACGTACAGCTTCCGCCGGTTCCGCAGCCACGCAACGAGCGATGGTACTGGAAGCGGGGCGCTGCGCGCATGCCACTTCAAGATCAATGGCTGGATCAACACCGTTTCGACTCCGCACATCCCAGCGGACATCCTGTTGAACGTGCGCGTACGTGGGCGCGTGGCGGGCGGCAACCTGGCCTTTGGCCCGGCCTGCCTGTTCAAGATCGACCCTGCGTTGGCCACCTGCCCGCGCGTGGAATTGCAGGACGACCCTGCGAATCCCGGTGATTACAGCTGTGGTGTGAGCCGCAACTTCGGTGGGCCGAGCAACCCGAACAACCGGATCTACGCCGACCCACCTCAACCGATCCCGGCCGTGCCCAGCAACCAGGTGCGCTACCAGTTCCGCTTCCGGATCACGGGCGAAGCGGTATGCATCGTGCGACCACCACAGAGCAGCGCCCGCATGGTGTTGAACTGGACCAATGGCACCCCGCTGGAGTGCACCAGGACCTATGAAGTGGATGTGCGCGTGAGCCTCGATGGTGGCGCCACCTGGTGCTTCGGTCCGGCCGGTAGCAGCGAAGCCGCTGCCTGTGCCGACACCGAGGACTGGGGCAAGGTGTGCCTGGTGACCATCAACCCCTGCTCGGGAGTGAGCGAAGGATCGAATGCGTTGATCGAGAATACCAACGTGAGTTCTGTTGACAACGGTCAGGGCGAGCGAAGCGTGGCCCTCTACCCCAACCCGAACCGTGGCGATCAGCTGTTCGTGAGCTTGACCAACATACAGGCGGGCGTGAACACCGTGAACGTGGATGTGTACGACCTCACCGGCAAGCGCGTGATCGCTCGCACCATCGCGGTACAGGACGGCTTCGTGAAGACGAACCTGGACCTGTATGACGAGCTCTCCGGTGGCCTGTACATGGTCAACATCACGGCAGGTGACAAGATCTGCACCGAACGACTGGTTATCCAGCCGTAGGGAAGCCGACAACGAATGGAGGCCCCGCTCACGTCAGGCGTGTGCAACGCACCTGCCTCCAACGGTGCGGGCATGCCTTCACACTAGCAGAACAGGCGCCCAAACGCGCAATACGCTCTTCCTAGCAACAGCCGCGAAGGACCGCTCTAGGCACCATCGTCCTTGTCCTGCTCAACACCCTTCGCACGCCTGCCATTCCTGAAGATCAGGTAGGCGATGAGCAGCGGCAGCACGGTGAAGAAGCCAAGGCCCTTGGTGGCGACTGCATACACGGCGATGCCGACGAAGAGGCCGATCGCAAAGCCATGACCCATGCGGTTCCAGTCGATCCTGCGACGGCCATTGTCCTGCTCCTGATCCATGGTACTACGGTCGTTCGGTATAGCGCAAAGAAGTCACGGCAACGAGGTTCATGCACGCTGGTGCGTGGCCGGACGCGTTGGGGAGGGCGCGATCAATTTCACGATGGCCGCCACATGCGCCAGCAGCACCGCCGGCACGATCACCGAAGGCAGCCAGATCCAAGGCAACTGCTGAACAAGACGCATGGGTTCGTCGTGGTTGAGCACTTGCATGGGCGAAGGGAAGCTCAGCGCTGCACGCACCACCACATTCACCAGGAGCAGCAGACAGGCTACGTTCCACAACAATGGCAGCAGCCTGCCAGGATCCCTTGATCGCCTCAAGTAGAGCACCACCAACGGTGCCGTAAGTCCGGATATGATATCGAAGTTCATTCCCTCGTAGGTGAGCATGCGGGGTAACAAGCCTTCCTGCCATCCGGCGTGCAACACCAGTTCCACAGGGATGCGCAACACATGGAGCACCGTCAGCGCCAGCAGGTCCGCCTTTTGCAGGTAGCGTCGGCCGCTCGCGAACACAAGCAGGCCTACCACGGCCAGGAGCATTGGCAAGAGCAGGAGCATCGGCCTCGGTGGCAAGGCCTCGGTCACCATGTAGAACCCGGCACCGGCCAATGCAGCATGCAGTGCGCCCCAGCCGACCAGGACCGCGAGCACCGAACGGTCGTGCCAGGCACGCCATGTCCACCACAAGGCCCAGACCAGAGCCCCGATGAAGAGCACGAAGGACCAGGCGGGCATGCCACCAAGATAGCGCTGAGCCGTCCGCGACCTAGGCGCTCTTCCGGTTCAGCACCAAGCCGGCCACCGCTCCCATGCCTGCGCTCCACGCCGTGTTGGCGATCACTTCCACCACGGCCACGCTCATGGTCGTGTACCAGTTCATGAAGGCCAGGAACATCAGGCTCATGCTGGCGTAAACGCCGAAGCCGACGACCGCACCCACGACCAGACCGGGAACGAGTCCATTGGCCGCGCTCCGCGCGCAGATCCACGCGAGCATGAGGCCATAGAGCAGGTTGGAGAGGAAGACCAGACCGAGGTTCATCTCCGCCTCGGGCTTGTGCAGGCCTTCGTAGTGCATCACTCCGGCCTCGAAATAATCCATCATCAGCATGCCGAAGAGGATCCAGCCGAGCAGGAAACCGGCCACGCCAGAAGCGAGACCCGACAGCAGTACGCGTGTGTTCATGGTGATGGGTTTGATGTATCACCAAGGTAGGTCCACGAGCCTGGGATGGACGGTGGCGAGGCCAGGATGATCCCACCACGGATCGTGCACAGTGTGTCAAAGGGGCCCTTCCGCCATGGAATGGCAGCGTGCGTTCACCCCCAACGCCACTAGCCGTCCTGCGTATTCGGATCCGCACCAGCCACCTTCAGCCGGGCCTCGGCATGCCGTTCCTCCTCCAGCAACTGCTTGATGTCCGCCGCCAGCACGAACTCGCCGAGCAGGATGGCCAGCCTTCGGGCCTTCACCAGGCGCTCACGGACCATGGTGGTCAATCTGCTGGTGATGCGCAGGGTGGTGCTGTACAACCAGCGGTCCGGCGCGGGGCTCTTCACCGCATGCCGCAGGTCGTTCAATTCGGTGGCCAGGTCGGCGCAGTCACAGGGGTAGGGCTTGCGATCACCCCACTTCCGTAGGGCCGAAAGCAATTGGTCCGCGCGGGCCTGCAGGTCACGGGCGCGCGTTAGCACGTGGTCGCGTACGGTGTGCAGGCCCAGCCGCTTGGCGGCGCTGTTGAGTTGTTTAGGGAGCTGGCGGAAGACGAAGAAGGCCTCATCCAACTTCACCTCCAGCATGCGAACGAATGATCGGGTGGCCATGATGATGGGTTTGCACCGACCGAGGCCAGCGTTGTGCCAAACAGCCAGGAAGAGACGCGCTCATCGAAGCCATTCTATCATTCGTCGATGAAATGAGCCATCGGGCGGAGTTTCCGGCCGTGTTCGTCCGGTTTCAGGCGGTTGCCCCTGTGCGCTGGTGGTTGCTTCGCGGTACCGTCGATCGGGGAGCTTCTTACCCAGTTCGGCGGCCGCCCTCCATGCTTTTGAACATCTCCTTGGTCGTCCTCTACTTCCTCATACTGGGCTTTGCCGCGTATCGCTTCTGGTGCATGGACCGGCGGGATCGGGATGATGAGATGGAGTGATGGTGGACGTTCAGCGCACGGCATCCTGAACGGGTCGGACCGCCTTCCCATGGAACAGGCTCAGATCGAAGTCGCCAGTAGTCGGAAGATCCTCGGACGCCTCACGGAACACGCTCACTCCTTCACGAAGCGCAGCACACCCACCTCGTCGTCATCCACCACGCGGAGCACGTAGCTGCCGGTCGCCAGGTCCGACACGTCCACGCTGCCATTGGCGGACAAGGTGGTGGTGCGCATGAGGCTGCCCAGTGCATTGTGGATGGTCACGGCATGGGGCTGCGCGGCGAGGCCCGTAACGGTCAGCTGTTGTGCGCAGGGTATCGGTTATGCTTGTAGCGCGACCCCGACTTCCTCCCGCACCGCGCTGATGACCGGGTCGAAGGAGGCTTCGATGTAGATGTTGTCGAAAGCGGCGTACGAAGAGCGGAGCAAGGTCATGCGCACGGCCACCAGGCCATCGGTGCTGCCGGTCACATCCAAGCTGCCCTCCGCGTGCGCCCAGTTGAACACGAAGCTGTCCGCGTTGGGCCCGACCCCGGTGAGGGAATCGCTATCCAACACGGTGCCGGCGGTCACATCGTACATCCCGTTCGGTGCATCCAACAGCTCCAGCAGGAAGACCACGGTATCCATGGGCAGTGGACCACCGCAGGTGGTGTTGATCGCCGAAAGGTCCATGCCCACGTTCACGAACGGCAGGCCCTCCGTGTCCACGAGCAGGCCGAGCTTGTCGCCCCAGAAGGTGTTCAACATCCCGATGGCGTGGTCGCCACCGATGCCGCTCGGGTCATCGTACACATCGGCCGGGCCGGTGACCAGGATGGTCTCCACCGTGCTGGTGTTCTGGAAGGTCCCGGAGGATGTGCCCAGACCCGTGCCCGCCCACAGCGTGTTCACCGGGTCCACGCCGAAGTCCTGCTGGCAGGAGGCGATCGTTGGCGTTGCGATCGGTGCCAGGAACTGGTTGCTGTACACCAGCACATCCTGTGCGCAGATGGTGCTGAGGCCAACGAACGATGTAAATGCGAGGGCAGCGTAGCGTAGGGTCATGGTCCGTGGTCGTTGGCACGAAGGAAGCGGCATGTGCGACGCCGCGCAATAGAACTTTCGTTGACGAGCTGCGGAGTTTCGCGCGGACCATCGAGTTCACCTCAACGCGCGAATCTGCCCTTCGATGATGTCCTTCACACCACACGTGCCAGGTCGTGATCGGAACGCCCAAATACGAGGGGAGTATATTGCCCCGATGATCAAGCGTACTCTCCCACTGGCGTTCACCGCGCTCTTCCTATCGAGTTGCACCTTCTATCAAGGCGGCATGCTCCCGAGCGCCTCGCTTACCGAGAACAATTTCCATTACGTACACCACAGCATCCGTGGCCAGTCACAGGCCACCTACTACATGGGCGTTGGTGGCATGAACCGCGATGCGCTGGTGGCCGAAGCACGGCAGGCCATGCTGGCGGAGCACCCGCTGCAGGACGGACAAGCGCTGGTGAACGTGACGGTGGACTACCGCCAGACCTCCATCGTCTTCCAGTTGTACCGCCGTCTCACCTGCATCGTAACGGCGGACGTGGTGCAGTTCAAGTAGGTCGTATCCAGCGCGGCGATCTGCGGTGGCAGCAGGCACTGAAATGGTCGGCTGCAGAGCGACCGTGTGCTAACACCTGCCTTACCAGGCCTACTAGATCCGCTTGGTGGCATGCGGGACTCCGGCCTTCGCCGGAGTGACCGCATGCAGGGAATGGGACCTAGGCCTTCGATGGAGTGCCCCCCC
>JAGQVR010000016.1 GCA_020437875.1 Flavobacteriales bacterium | reverse complement strand
TCGTCCTGTGTTCCGAAGACCCCGGTGCCGCCGCCTTGGTGCCGGGGTCGACCTTTTCCGTGGGGTCACCTGCCCAGATCCTCGTTCTTACCCAGCAGATCCCGCAGTCGCTCAAGATCACCGCTCCGTTGGCTGTCACCCAGCTTCTCATAGCTGTTGGCCAGGTTGTTCAACTGGCGCCGGATGATGTCCAGGTTCGTGCACGGACTGTAGAATGAAGGCCGCGGTTCGATCTTCAGTTTCTCTAGGAATTCGTTGATCTCGTTGCGTCCGAGGATATCGCCCTGGCTGAAGGCGTTCACGTAGAAAAGCACGTTCTCCTCGCCCTGTTGCCCGCTGTCGGCTCCACCCATGCTGTCCTCGTCCAGATAGGCCAGCACGAAATGGTTGGGCAGGTTCACCCCGCGGAGCGGAATGTGCAGGTCCTCCGCAAGCACCTGATAGATGATCGCGAGGGAGAGCGGATTACCGGTGCGGGAGTCGAGGACTTCATTGATATAGGAATTCTGCGGTGCGTGATAGTTCCGCTTGTTCCCCTTGAAGCCGTGGATCTGGAAGAAGATATGGTTGAACACACGCACCTTCTCGAAAGCCGTCAAGTGGTCGTTCAGTTCGAGCCAGATATCCTGCCGGATGGAGGCGAGACGGGCTTTCACCTTCTGCTCGTCCATGTCCGGATAGCGGTATCGGCTGATGATCAACGCGCCAGTGAGCAGGTCCTCACCGCCACTGTCCCGCCATGCGATCAGCCGTTCCGTAACACCGCTGAGGTGGATGGTCTCGAGGATGTCCTCGATCCGGTCGCGGAACAGATCACCGTGGTCCTCGAACTCCCAGGCACGTTCCAGGATCGGCACCACGTGATCACCGAGGGAGACGATGCGTTCGCGGACCTGGTCGTAGACGTCCTGGTCAGGGTCCTCGATCAAGGTGATCAGCGCTCGGATCTCGGTCTCGCTCATGCTCGCTCCATTCGTTCAACAGCGGATCGCGACGAAAATATCCGCCGGATCGGGCTGCCTTCTACCCTCAGTGCGGCATGTTTCAACCACCTCGGGTTGAAGCCGGGTGAACAGAGGGGCGTGGAAAGCGCCTTAAGAAGGGAATACCGAAAGGGCGTCCCTCAGCCCGCCGTCACCCGGTGCAGCACTTCCTCGATCATGCGATCGATGGCCCCATGGTGATCCTTGCTATACTCCTTGCGCAGGCGGTTCGCCACCACGGTGCACACCGTGGCGCAGCGGTGCCCCAGCACACCGCCTAGACCGTACAAGGCGCTCGTCTCCATCTCGAAGTTGGTGCCGCGCAGGCCATCGTGTTCAAAGGCCGTGAACCGCTCGTTCAGGCCGTCCACACTTGGCAGGGCGCGAAGCTGTCGGCCTTGTGGGCCGTAGAACCCGCCGCTGGTCATGGTGATACCCACCACGTTATCCGTCCCCAGCAGGCTCACCAGGTCCTTGTCACCCGCGGCCACATAGGGCACCGGAAGGTTGTCCGGCCATTCGGTCTGTTGCAGGAGCGCGTTCAGCAAGCGCAGTTCCGCATCGGTGTGTTCGTACGCGTAGTAGTGCAGCACATTGTCCAGGCCGACACCATAGGCGCTCACGATCCGTGTATCCACCGGAATATCCTCCTGCAGGGCACCACAGGTGCCGAGCCGGATGATCCGCAGGGAACGTGTCTTCTCGTAAGGCGTGCGTGCCTCCAGATCGATGTTCACCAGCGCATCGAGCTCGTTCACCACGATGTCGATGTTATCCGTTCCGATACCCGTGCTCAACGCGGTGATGCGCTCACCGTTGTACTGCCCAGTATGGGCCACGAACTCGCGGTTCTGCACCTTGTGCTCCACCTTGCTGAAGTGTCGGCTGATCAATTCAACCCGGCCCTGGTCACCCACCACAAGAACGATATCGCCCAGGTGTTCAGGACGCAGGGCGATGTGGTACACGGAACCATCGGGGTTCAGGATCAGTTCGCTTGGTGGGATGATGGTGCCGGCCGGTGTGAGCGTGATCGGATGCATGGTGCAAAGGAAGGGTGAATGGGAACAGGCCCGCGTGAATGTCGGCGTCAGGTGGAGTTGAAGCGACCTATTGCTGCGCGAACACCTTCTGGAGCAGGGCGGTGGCGCGTGCGGCCGGGTCCTGGCGGATCTTCTTCTCTTCGTCGGCGAGCAGCAGGAAGAGACCGTCCATGGCCTTTGTGGTCACATAAGCGTTCAGGTCGGGATCCACCGCCTTACCACCTGTGAGGAGCGAGGCGGTGTTGTATGCGTTGGCCACCGGCGTCCAATAGCTGGTCAATGCCACCTGTTGGGTGGCCTTCTCCACCACAGGCGTGAACTTGGCGCGCAAGGTCTCGCTCGTTTTCTCGCGAAGGAAGTTGGTCGCAGCGTTCTCACCTCCACGCAGCAGGTTGAAACCATCCTGGATGCTCATGTTGGTGATGGCGTCCACGAACACGGGCACCGCCTCCTTCGTTGCTTCTTCAGCGGCCCTGTTCAAGGCATGTTCGAAGTCCTCCACCGGTTTCTTGATGCCAAGGTCGGTAAGGGTGTTCTTCACCTTGATCGCCTCGGCGGGGAAGGGGATGCGGATGCGTGCATCATTCCAGAAACCGTCCACAAGGCTGCTCTTCTCCACGCTGCGTTCCGTGCCCAGACGCAGGGCCTCCTTCAATCCGCTAACGACCTCCTCATTGGAAAGCGCCGTGCTCGAAGGGATCGAGTTCAACACATTCTGCATGTCCTGCGGAGAGCATGCGAACAGGCAGACCAGCAGGACCGTGACGGCCGTCTTCTTCATTCCACAACGAGTTGTTCCAGGGCAAGGCGCCAGGGACCGGGAACGGCGATGGACTTGTCCACGGTGTAGTCATAGCACACCATCACGCTGCGACCTTCCGCACAGATGCCGGGCTTCGGCCCACCCACCCGGCGTATGGCGTACAGCAGATCGAAGCTCTTGTTGCCGATGGTACCGCACCAGGCCTCGGCTTCGATCCGATCGGTGAGGTGCACGGGCATCCGATAGTCCACTTCGTTCCGTGCGAGTATCAGGCCCTCCTTGCGCCAGTCGTGCTCCGGTGCGATGAAGCCCTGCAACAGGGCCATCCGTGCCAGCTCGAACCATTGCAGGTACACGGCGTTGTGCACGTGCCGCGCCATGTCCACATCGGCGAAACGGATCTGCACAGGTACCTTCAGCGTGCTCATGTAATGGGATTGAGGGTGACGCTGAAGACCGTGATGCTGTTCGGGTCCCGATCGAAGAAGAGCTTGTCGAGGGCCTCCATGATGTTCTTCGCCCGGAAGTAGGAGGTCTGCAAACTGCCTTCACCACGGGCGCTCCACTGGATGGTATAGGAGCCCGTGCGTTCCTTGTAGGTCTTCACATAATCGAGCATCGCTCGCAGGGCATCCACCTTGTCGCTCCCGCTGGTCTGCTGGAACAGGAAGCTTTGGTTGTGGCGCGGGTTCAGCGTGATGACGAACAACTTCGTAACGGGCCCGGCCTCATCGAAGTTGAACACCAGGCTGTCCGGGCCGAGGCCGATGTAATCCGCGATCTCCTTCTGGTAACGGGCGATCTCCAGGTTCTTGTCCCTTGTCATGCGTTTCGATCCGCGCTCAGGCCTTGGTTCCAGGCTCCGTTGCGGGAGGGTCGAAGTTACTGTACACCGAATTGTGGCTTCGGTACTCCGGTACCAGGTCCTTCAGGATGCGGACCATTTCCGCCGCGTTCGACGTGGCTTCCAGCCGGTCCACCGAACCGAGCACCATTTCGGGATCGGCGGTGCGCACCTTCCCGATGAGGATGCGTGGATGGTGCGTGGGCAGGGTGTTCTCCGCCGTGGCGAGCAATTCCTCGTACAACTTCTCCCCGGGGCGCAGGCCGGTATGCACGATGGCGATGTCCGTTCCGGGTTCCCGTCCGCTCAAGCGGATCATGCGTTCCGCGAGATCAGCGATGCGGACCGGCTCACCCATGTCGAACACGAAGATCTCGCCGCCCTTGCCCATGGTGGCGGCCTCGAGCACCAGGCGGCAGGCTTCAGGAATGGTCATGAAGAACCGCGTCACCTCGGGATGGGTGAGGGTCACAGGACCTCCGGCGGCGATCTGCCTGCGAAAGAGAGGGATCACCGAGCCGCTGCTGCCAAGGACGTTGCCGAAGCGGGTGGTGATGAAGCGGGGTGCCCGTGGCAGGGTGGCGGCCAAACTGGTCACCACCATCTCCGCCATCCGCTTGCTGGCCCCCATCACACTGGTCGGGTTCACCGCCTTGTCCGTGCTCACCAGCACGAAGTCCTCCACGCCGTGGGAACCGGCCAGTTCCGCCACGGTGCGCGTACCGAGCACGTTGGTCCGGACCGCCTCATCCGGTTGAGCTTCCATCAACGGAACGTGCTTGTAGGCCGCTGCATGAAAGACCACCTTTGGTGCGTATTCCGTGAATATCGAGGCCATCGACCTGCGATCACGCACATCCGCTATCCGCACGTCAAAGGGGATCGATGTGGTCGCGCGCAATTCGGTCTCCACATCGTACAGGCCGGATTCGGCGATGTCCACCAGGATCAACCGTTCAAGCTGCATGCGCGCGAGTTGGCGGGCCAGTTCGCTTCCGATCGAGCCGGCCGCTCCGGTGATCATCACGCGGTTCCCCTTGAACCGTGCGCGCACCTCGGCATCATCCAATTGGATCACGGCCCTTCCGAGTAGGTCCTCGATCCGTACTTCCTTGATCTGGCCAGTGCTCAGTTGACCGTTGATCCAGCTGCTCACCGGAGGAATGGTCAGCACACGCACCTTGGCGGCCATGGCGGCATCCACCACCTGACGCCGGTTCTCCGGGTCGGGAGCCTGAATGGCGATGATTACCTCATCGATCTCGCCATCCTTCAACAGGTCTGAAAGGCTTGCCGTCGGGTGCACCGGCCTTCCTTCCAGACGTTTGCCCGTCTTGTTCGGGTCATCGTCCACAAAGGCGATCACTTCATAACGCAGGCTCCCTTCGCGTTCCAGCGTCCGTTTGGTGATGAGGCCCGCGGCCCCGGCGCCATGGATCACCACGTTCACCTTGTCCTTGCCCGCCCCACGAGACCGCAAGTGCAGCAGCTTGAACCCGATCCGGACCACGATCAAGGCCATCGCCGTGGCCATGAAGTCGATCACGATCACAGAGGTGGGCAGGAAGTAGTATCCGTCGAAGGCGAAGTAGCGGACGGCCCCGATGAGCAGGAAGGCCAATGAACCGGCTAGCACCGTAAGGAAGATCCGGCGCGCATCCTCCGTGCTGGTATGCCGCACCATCATGCGGGGAAGACCGGCGATCAGGAAGGACGCGACGCGAACGGCGAGATAGATCGGCAGGACAGGCAGGAGCAGGTCAACCTCCTGCACGGGTACCTGGAAATTGAACCGGAGCAGGTAGGCCGTGGAAAGCGCCAGCAGGCAGAGCACCACATCGATAAGCAGGATGCCCCAGCGCGGGAAGAGTCTCGGACCGGTCATTCGAGGCGGGAAAGATAGCCGCACCCCGCACAACGCCGGGCCGCCTTTCTTTGCAGTTCGACCATGCCACGGATCCTGTTCGTCGCCGCTCACCGTCCGGACCGGTCCCCGAGCCAGCGGTACCGTTTTGAACAGTTCACCAGCCACTGGGCATCGCACGGCTTCACCCATGACTATGCCTGGTTGATCGGCCCGGAGGAGGACCGCGTGTTCTATTCACCAGGCCATGTTCTGGCCAAGACGGGCATCTTCATCAGCAGCTGGTTGCGCCGGGCCGAGCAGGTCAGGAATGTCAGGGAGTTCGATCTCGTCATCGTTCAACGCGAGGCGTTCATGACCGGAAGCACCCGATTCGAGCGAAGGCTTGCCGCGAGCGGGGTGCCGTTCATCTATGATTTCGACGACGCCATCTGGCACATGGATGTGAGCGAGGCCAACCGCAAGCTGCGTTGGCTCAAGGATCCCGCGAAGACATCCCGGATCATCGGTCTGGCCGACCTCGTGATCGCGGGGAACGAGCATCTGGCGGACTATGCCAGGCGGTTCAACGACCGTGTGGAGGTCATCCCAACGGTGATCGACACCGACCACTATGCCCCGGCACCGAGCGATCCAAGGCCTGATGGGAAGGTCGTGATCGGTTGGACGGGCAGTTACACGAGCCTCGCCCATCTCAAGAAGGAGCTGCCCATGCTGCGCGAGCTGCATGCCCGTTGGGGTGATCGCATCGGCTTCCGCATCATCAGTGATCGCGACCTGGAGGCTCCGGAGCTGCCGGTCGAGAACATCCGATGGAGCAGCGCCACCGAAGTACGGGACCTGCAGGGCATCGATATCGGCATCATGCCCTTGCCCGATGACGAATGGAGCCGTGGCAAGTGCGGTTTCAAAGGCCTTCAATACATGGGCATGGGCAAGGCCGTGGTACTCAGCAGGGTGGGCGTGAACAAGACCATCGTGCAGGAAGGAGTGAACGGCCTGCTGGCAGGTGATCAGCAGGAATGGATCGACGCCTTGGGACGGCTCATCACGAGTTCCGACCTTCGCACCCGATTGGGCGCCGCTGCCCGGCTAACGGTGGAGGAGAAGTACTCGGTACGCGCATGGCGCGACCGCTACCTGGAACTCTTCCAAGCGCTACTGACAGAGAGAACGAAACACTGAAGACGGAACATGGAACCGACCACCGAACTGAAACGTACCGCCCTGGCCCATGTGCACGAAGCGCTGGGTGCCAAGATGGTCCCCTTCGCAGGCTACCTGATGCCGGTGCAATACACGGGTGTCAATGACGAGCACCACGCCGTGCGCAATGCCGTGGGCGTGTTCGATGTGAGCCACATGGGCGAATTCCTCGTGCGCGGGCCCGGTGCCCTTGACCTGATCCAGCGGATCACGAGCAACGACGCGAGCAAGCTCACCGTGGGCAAGGTGCAGTACAGCTGCATGCCCAACGGCAAGGGTGGCATCGTGGATGACCTGCTCGTGTATCGGATGCAGCACAAGGACGACCACCACTACGTCCTTGTGGTGAACGCCAGCAACATCCAGAAGGACTGGGACTGGATCCAGCAGCACAACACCTTCGACGCCCAATTGGAGGACATCAGCGACCACATGTCACTGCTCGCCGTGCAGGGCCCGAAGGCGGTGGACACGCTCCGGCCATTGTTCACCGAGGATATCGCGGCCATGCCTTACTACACGGCCATGTATGCCGAGATGAAGGGCGTGGGCCTGGTCCTGATCAGCACCACGGGCTACACCGGGGCTGGTGGCTATGAGATCTACGTGCCGAACCCGCTGGCCGAAAAGGCATGGAAGGCGGTGTTCGAGGCCGGGGCGCCCCATGGGATCAAGCCGGCAGGGCTGGCCGCACGCGACACCTTACGTTTGGAGATGGGCTTCTGCCTGTACGGCAACGACATTGACGATGGCACATCGCCCATCGAGGCGGGTCTCGGCTGGATCACCAAGTTCACCAAGGACTTCGTGGATGCACCGGTGCTGAAGGCGCAGAAGGAGGCGGGCGTGAAGCGGAAGCTGGTCGGGTTCGAACTGCTGGAACGCGGCATCCCGCGTCATGATCATCCGGTCCTGAACGAGGCCGGTGAGGTGGTGGGCAAGGTGACCAGTGGAACCATGAGCCCCACCTTGCAGAAGCCCATCGGCATGGCTTACGTACCCGCCGACATGGCCCAGGAAGGTGGCCACCTCTGGGTGGACATCCGCGGTAAGGCTTTGAAAGGTGTGGTCGTGAAGTTACCTTTCCTCGGAAAGCCGTAGATGCAGGAGATCCCCAACAACGAGTACAAGTACCGGGTGGAGGTCTGCTTCTCACCCGGGCAGTACGATCTGTACGCACCGGACATGGGCATCGTCGTGGTCATCGATGTCCTGCGTGCCACAAGTGCCATGGTGGCGGCCTTCGAGAACGGGGTGGACCGGATCATCCCCGTGGCCACCATCGAGGAGGCGGCCCAATACATCGGAAGGAAAGGCTACATCGCCGCAGCCGAACGGAACGGGGAGGTCGTTCAGGGCTTCGCCTACGGGAATTCACCGCTGGCATACGTCGGTCAGGACCTGAGGGGACAGACGATCGTGATGACCACCACCAACGGGACCAAGGCCATCAACCTGGCGAAGAAAGCCCGGACCCTTGTCGTCGGCTCCTTCCTGAACCTCTCCGCGTTGAGCGATTGGTTGGTCCAACAGAACGACAACATCCTGCTGCTCTGCTCCGGCTGGAAGGACAAGTTCAATCTGGAGGACAGCGTTTTCGCGGGTGCCGTGATGGAAAGGCTGCTCGAGAGCGGTAAATTCGGGGTCGAAGAGGACAGCAGCATTGCGGCCAAGTACATGTACATGAGCGCACGGGACAACTTCCTGAGCATCCTGAAGGCGGCACCGCGGCGCAGGCGCATCGAACAGCTGCAGTTGCTTCCAGATGTGAAGTACTGTCTCACCCCGGACCAGAGCGACAAGATCCCGGTGCTGCGCGATGGCGAGCTGGTCCTGTTGAACGGCAAGCATTGACCATGCTCAAGAGGACATTGCTGCTGGTCGTGCTCCTGGGCGCCGGGATCCTCCTGGCATGGCCCGAACGCGCCATTGAGCCTGCGCATGCATGGGGCTTCTACGGCCACAAGCGGATCAACCGGATGGCCTGTTTCACCCTGCCGCCGGAGATGTTCGGCTTCTACAAGAAGCACATCGACTTCATCACCGACCATGCTGTGGACCCGGATAAACGACGTTATGCCGTTGAAGGGGAGGCCCAGCGGCATTACATCGACATTGACCATTACGCCCACGGCGGGGTCGATCCCTTCGAGGTGATGCCAAGGAAGTGGCGCGATGCGGTGGCGAAATACACGGAGGATACCCTTCAGGCCTATGGCATCGTCCCCTGGCACATCGAAGTGATGTTCGGCCGCTTGGTGACCGCCTTCCAGCGTGGGGACGTGGACCGCATCCTGCGCAACAGCGCCGAGATCGGGCATTACGTGGGCGATGCGCACGTCCCCTTGCACACCACGGAGAACTACAATGGGCAATTGACGAACCAGCATGGGATCCATGCCTTCTGGGAGAGCCGTATCCCGGAGTTGAGCGCGGAGGACTACGACCACCTGCTCGGGCGCGCCACCTATGTCGACAGGATCCTGGACATCTCATGGGAGGCCGTCCACGCCAGCCATATGCTCGTTGATAGTGTGCTGGGTATAGAGAAGCGTCTCAGCCTGAGCTATCCGGAGGACCGCAAGTACGTGTTCGAGGATCGTGGTCGAGGTGCCATGCGGACCTACTCACGCGAATTCACCCAAGCCTATGAGACCGCCATGATGGGCATGGTCGAGCAACGGATGAACGCATCCATCCTCACCCTCGGCGATATCTGGTATAGCGCATGGGTGGTGGCTGGCCAGCCCGACCTTGAGCGCTTCGAGGACAAGGATGTGAGCGATAGCCTAAAGGCGGTATTGAAGGCCGAACAAGAACTATACGACCAGAACCGGAAGGGATTCGGACGCGATCACGAGTGAAGGGTCCGTGCCTTACCGGAACTGCACGGACTGATTGATCACCGCGCAATCCACATCCTGGGCAACTGACGTTGAGACGGGTCGTACGTCGCCTTCCACCTGGAGGTCGATACCGCCGAAACGGCCACTGTCGGGCAATAGACGGCAGGCGCGGAAGAAGAGGGCTTCATCCTCCCGCATCGTCATGGTGTAATTCCCGGTCTGCCGCAGTGTATCGGAACCTTGGATGGAACCGGCGAGCGTATCGTAGCGTCCCCGGTCCGGACCAGCCGCGTATTGGACCACACAATCATAGCAGGTGGCACGAAGGGAAACGGTATACTCCTTCACCTCCTCCTTCTTGCAGGCAGGTACGAAAATCAGCAGGATCAATGCACCGAGCGCGGGCCTGAGCATGGCGGCAAATTAACGCACCTTGGTGGATGTGGTCCCTGCCCGGTGTTCCACGACCGTTCTGAGCTCCTCGCAGTCGAACAAGGCGCCGGGGGAGATCATGGGCTCATCCAATGGGGGAGCGGTCCCGTACCGTTCGCGCATCACTTGTTGGACCAGCTGGGAGCCGAGCGCATGTTCCCGCATGGGCTTGGGCTCACATAATCGGACACCCAGGCCCTCCGCGAAGATCTTCCAAACGAGCTCGGAACAGTAGATGCGGTCGTCACTCCAACCGAACCGAAGGTCGTACGGCAGCCCACTGAACCGTTCACCGGCCTTGTCAAGACGTGCACGCATTTCCACCGTATCCATCCGATCAGCACCCACCCAGCGTTTGGCCACCCATTGACCATCGGTTCCGTGCAAGGCCCACTCGTCGAGCGGCGTGGATATGACAGGACCGACCGCTTCGTAGACCAGCCATCGATCATCCTCCTTGAACGCGATGCCCACATGGGTCCACGGCGAACCCGTGGCGAGTTGGATCGCACGACCTTGTTCCCCGCCGGTCTGCTGGAACAGGATGTCCCCGTCCCTCAATGCCGCCGTTGGTGATACGACGGAGTGAGCGGCATGGCTCGTCAGTTCGCGGATACCAAGAACGGTCCCTGTGATCGCGGCCAGTCCAAAAAGGAGCAGGGAGCGCTTGCGCATGGTCATGGAACGCAGGGTAGAACCCCTGGCGTATCCTTTCAATGCCTGAAGACCTGCTCGTAACGCGCCGTATTGCCGCGTTCATCGGTCACCTCCAGCCTGAAGGTCCTGCTCCCAGATCCCTTGCTGTGCGTGTCGAAGGTGTGTATCAGGGACTTGGTCTTCGGCTCGTACTCCATCAAGACCCATTGTCCATCGATCGTGGCCTTGTACTTCTCTACGCCGCTCAGGTCGTCGGCCACCTTGAAGGTGAAACGGGTCCGGCCGGTCATGTCGGCCTTCAGATCCACATTGGTGATGCTCGGTGGCACGGTATCCACCATCACCGTATAGGCGCCGAACGAGCGGATCTGAGCCGTCACCGTTCCGTTCGCGTAAGTGCTCCCGCCAACAGCACTGGTCTTGCCCGCATCATCCACCCGGACGACCAAGGCCTTGCGACCCAGGTCTGAGGGCAGGTCCGGTGTTGCGATCCGGACCTGACCGCTCGTTTGCAATGGGATCAATGGTTCGTGCAATACATGCAAGGGTGCATAGGCACGGCTCGGCGATGGTTTCCGCATGTAGTGGACGTACGCATCGTCGTACAGGGTGAGCGCCGGGAGGGTGAGTGTGACGCCCTCTTCGCTCAACACATTCTCCGTATCGTATCGGAAGAGGGCTCCTTCCGGTACGGCAGGCATCCATCCGGCCGCTTCATCCGGTGTGGCACCCTTCATCGTGAAGCTCAGCTCGCTCACGTTCCCATTGGAGTCGATGGCTCGGAAGAGGACATGGCGCTGCTCTCCCGGTGCCAGGGTGATGCGGCCCTGCGCTTCCTCGTTGCCGTATATCCGCAGCTTGTCATTCGGTTGTTTGTAGCAGCGGTGGTATTCCATCTTGTGCGCCTTGAAAAGGGCATGGTCCACATGTGCGTTGCAGAAGCGGGTCGTGTTGAAGTCGATCTCATCGAACCTGATCGTGAACGCAGGGACGCTATCCACAACGAGTTCGATCCTTCGCACACCGCATTTGGCCGCCATTCCATCGTACCGGTCGATCACGTGCAAGGCAAGGCCCACGGTCCCGTACGCCTGGGGTACCGCTGCTCCCTTCAGCGTGAACCGTCCATCCGCCCCTTCGGTGGGGAAACCTAGGGCTTTCCCGGGATAGGGGCCCACCCGCGAAGTATCGGTGAGCGGATAGAGACGTACCCCGATCACCTCCGGCTTCACCTTGTCACCAACCCGGATCCCGAGCGCCTCAGGGTCCAGCGCATGTTGGTCACTGGTCCTACGCAGTTCGAAGTGGAGGTGAGGGCCGCCGCTGCCACCCGTATTCCCGCTCAAGGCGATCACCTCACCCTGTTTCACCGGAATTGCTCCCTTCTCCGGAGTATGGTCGATGCTGAAGTCCTGCTGGCGGTATTGCACTTCCGAACAAGCCTTCGCCACCGGCCCTTGAAGCACCTGCAAGTGTCCATAAACGGAGGTGTGGCCATCGGGGTGATCGATGTACACGGCCTTGCCATAGCCCCAAGGACTTATCTTGATCCGGCTCACCCAGCCGTCGGCCACCGCCTTCACCGGCAGCCCTTCACGTCCTTGTGTTCGGATATCGAGACCTGAATGGAAGTGGTCGTTCCGTGGTTCCATGAAATTCCCGCTCAATTCGATGGTATGATCCATCGGTGGGATGAAGCGCACAGCACCGGACTGGGCTTCCAGAACAACAAACGATAGGATGCTTATTATCAGTATAATATATCGCTTTATCAAGATCATTGGTCGAATTGGACTCAGACGGGAATGGCGCATAGGCATGATGGATGGGGCGCAAGCTAGGCCGGTGATCCCAACGGGTCGAGGCTCTAGCCCATACCCGATGAACACCTTGGGGTTCAAACAAAAACCATGCTTCAGCAGCGGGTGATCCTATCTTTGACCTCGGACCATGTACGGACCCCGTCCGCGCGATGAACACGCTTTCCGACCGATTGCAGCATGTGCAACAGCAAGTGTCCCGGTTAGTCCGGGAACATGAAGGGTTGCGCCGCAAGGCAACGGACCTGGAGGCCGAGGTACGCGACCACCACCGGAAGGAGGAGGTATTGCGTGCCCGTGTGGCCGAGTTGGAACGGGAGAACGAAGTCCTAAGGAAAGGCCGTTCCGCTGGTGGCGGAACGACCGGACCGGGTACGAAGGAACGGATCGATGAACTGGTGAACGAGATAGATCAATGCCTGGCGCTCTTGAAGGCGTAGGAACGATCGCACGAAGCCATGGAAGAACGATCGATCAGGGTTGAACTAGCGGGCCGCGCCTATCCCCTCACGATACAGGCATCGGAGGAGGAGAACGTGCGCCGGGCCGTGGAAGAGATCAATGAGAGCATAGCCCGCTTGAAGGCCAACTACCCGTTGACCGACAAGCAGGACCTGTTGGCGATGGCCTCCCTGGAGGTGACGGTACGCGCGTTGAACGCCACTGCTGTGCGGCAGGAGGCGGAAGCGGATGCCGCTCTTGGAGCCATCGAACACATGCTGGCCGATCTCCAGGGTTGACCCGCCTTCCGCTCGGTACGACCCTTTCCGGGACGTGACATGGTCCGCTTAAAAAAGTAGGACTCATGGAGATGATGAGCATTCTGATCGGCGCACTTGTCGGCCTTGTTGGCGGCGGCGCGGTCGTGTATCTGGTGTTGAACGCCGCTATGAAGAAGCGGAGCGATGTGATCCTGAAGGAGGCGGAGGTTCAGGCCGAAGCCTTGAAGAAGGAAAAGATCGTACAAGCCAAGGAGAAGTTCCTGCAACTCAAGGAGGAGCATGAGAAGGAGGTGCGCGAGCGGGAGAAGCACGTGAACCAGGCCCAGGAGAAGGCCAAACAGCGCGAACAACAGCTCAGCCGGCAACAGCAGGACCTTGGGAACAAGGAGAAGCAGGTGGACCGGTTGAAGGAGGACCTGCAGCAGAAAATCAACGGATTGGAGCGGCGGCAGGAGGAGACGGAGAAGCTCCACACCAAGCAGGTGCACCTCCTGGAGAGCATGAGCGGCCTTAACGCCGAGGATGCCAAGAAGCAACTGGTCGAGAGCCTGAAGGACGAGGCCCGCACGGCGGCCATGGCCACCATCAAGGACATCCAGGAGGAAGCTAAGCTCACGGCCAACAAGGAAGCAAAGCGCATCGTGATCCAGACCATCCAGCGGGTGGCCACGGAACATGCGGTGGAGAACAGCGTCAGCGTCTTCCACATCGAGAATGATGATGTGAAGGGCCGGATCATCGGTCGTGAAGGCCGGAACATCCGCACCCTGGAAGAGGCCACCGGTGTGGAGATCATCGTCGATGACACGCCCGGGGCCATCATCCTGAGCTGCTTCGATGCGGTGCGGCGGGAAGTGGCCCGGCTGTCCCTGCACCAACTGGTGAAGGATGGGCGTATCCACCCGGCACGGATCGAGGAGATCGTGGCGAAGACCAAGAAGCACCTCGAGGAGGAGATCCTGGAGACCGGGAAGCGCACCTGCATCGATCTCGGGATCCATGGCCTGCACGGGGAGCTCATGCGCATGGTGGGACGCATGAAGTACCGGAGTTCATACGGGCAGAATCTATTGCAGCACAGCCGCGAGGTGGCTAACCTCAGCGCCATCATGGCCGCGGAGCTGGGCCTCAACCCGAAGGCCGCCAAACGCGCCGGCCTCCTCCACGACATTGGCAAGGTGCCCGACGAGGAACCGGAGCTGCCGCATGCCTTGCTGGGCATGAAGATGGCGGAGAAGTTCGGCGAGAAGCCCGATGTCTGCAATGCGATCGGTGCCCACCACGACGAGATCGAGATGACGACCCTGCTGTCCCCGATCATCCAGGCATGTGATGCGATCAGTGGGGCCCGCCCGGGTGCGCGTCGGGAGGCCACGGAGGCGTACATCCAGCGCCTGAAGGACCTGGAGAGCCTGGCCATGAGCTACAACGGGGTCACCAAGGCCTTCGCCATCCAGGCCGGTCGCGAGCTTCGTGTGATGGTGGAAAGCGA
This sequence comes from Flavobacteriales bacterium, assembly GCA_020437875.1. Classification (GTDB taxonomy): domain Bacteria; phylum Bacteroidota; class Bacteroidia; order Flavobacteriales_F; family PHOS-HE28; genus PHOS-HE28. Next base: position 6,505 of record JAGQVR010000016.1, on the reverse strand, counting down.
GAAGATCAGCGACGTGCAGAGCGACGAGCTGAGCCTGCGGATCGCGGACCGGATCATGAACGAGATGACCTACCCGGGCCAGGTGAAGATCACGGTGATCCGTGAAAAGCGGTCCGTAGCGGTGGCCAAGTGATCCGCGACAGGTCGGAACAAGCGAAGCGGTCAGCACCATGAGCAGTTCACCGAGCCGCCGGATCCTCGTCACGGGGGGCAGCGGCTTCATCGGCAGCCATGTCTGCGATGCGTTGGTGGCGGCAGGTCATCAGGTGCGGTGCATGGACAACCTGGCCACGAGCCGCCGCGAGAACATCAGCCACCTGGAAGGAGGGAAGACCTTCACGTTCGAGGAAGCGGACATACGTTCCGTTGACCAGTGCATTGCTGCGGTCAACGGCGTGGAAGTGGTCGTCCATCTCGCCGCTCTGGGCTCCGTGCCCCGCTCCATCCAGGACCCGCTCGCCACACACGCGACGAACCTGACCGGCTTTTTGAACATGCTGGAGGCTGCCCGGTCCGCGGGTGTCCGTCGATTCGTATACGCATCCAGTTCGAGTGTTTATGGGGACTCCAAGGAGCTCCCGAAACAGGAATCGTACATCGGCCGACCCTTGTCACCCTACGCGGTGACCAAGGTGACCAACGAACTGTACGCAGGTGTTTACAGCAGGCTACACGGCATGGACACCCTCGGGCTCCGCTTCTTCAACGTCTTCGGCGAGCGACAGGATCCCGAAGGTCCTTATGCGGCCGCCATCCCGAAGTTCATTCGGGCCTTCCTTCGGAATGAAGCGCCCCGCATCCATGGTGACGGGCTTCAGTCGCGTGACTTCACATACGTGGGCAATGTGTCCCGGGTGATCGAACAAGCGATCGCCGTGGAGGATGCACGATGCTCCGGGGAGGTGTTCAATGTGGCCTATGGGGCTCGCACGACCCTGCTGGAGCTGGTGCACGTGTTACGCGAGGAGATGGCCCGGATGGATGAGGCGATCGGCAGGGTGGAGCCGGTGCACGTGGCGGAACGGGCAGGGGATGTCCGCGATTCGCTGGCGGATATCAGCAAGGCGCGTGAGCTGCTGGGCTACGAGCCGATGATCGACCTCCGCACCGGCTTGCGCAAGGCCCTGCCTTGGTATCTGGAGCACTGGCGCTGATAACTATGTCGGTCGACCTCTACCGAAGCAAGGTCAGGTGTCCGGTGATCTCACGTCCGTCGTCCAGGTGCAGCACGAGGTAGTACGTACCGTCCGGGATGTCGGTGGCCCGCCACTGGTTGCGATAGTTCACGGCTTCAAAGACGATCTGCCCCCAACGATTGTATATCCGCAGCGTGTTCCCGTAGAACTGTACGTTCTCGATGACCAATGCATCGTTGGAACCATCATTGTTCGGTGTGAAGACGTTCGGAACCAGGATGTCATCCGGTATGATGACATATGGGAGCTCGTAGGTCGAGGTGCAACCATCGATGGTCGAGATCGCAAGCGTGATCACATGGTTTCCGGGACCTGCATCGTTCCACGCCCAATCGGTCCCGCCCATCTGCACCACGTTCCCGTCAAGGAACCACTCGATGTCGGAGATCTGGGCACCGTTCATGTTGGAGGCATCCATGAACACGATGTCGGCACCTGCGGGTAGCGGTGAGGCTGGTGTCCCGGAGATGAAGGCCACCGGCTGGGGTGAGTTCACGATGGATGCCGTGAACGAACCCGTGCAGCCATTCTCCGCCACGGTCAGGATCACCGGATGCGGCCCATTGGCGGAGAATTCCACCGCCACCTCCGCACCAGTGGCCGTCGATGGAGTGGCGTTCGGACCCAGGTCCCAGCCGATGAGCGCGTCCGGCCCAAAACCCTGCCCGCGGGCGAAGAGGTCCATGACCACCGGTCCGCAAGCCGTATCCGGTACCACGAAGTACGGTTCCGGTGCGGGGTATAGTGCGTAGGTGACCTGTGTGGTATCCGCACAAACCTGTCCTGGTTCCGCGATCAATGTGGCCGTGTAGGTCCCGAAGCTGGGATAGGTCCAAGAGGGATCCTGTTCCGTGGAAATGTCATCACCGATCACTGGATCACCGAAGTCCCAGGCCCAGGTCTGACCACCCTGGCTGTTGTTCATGAAGTTCACGGTGAGATCACCGGTGCAGAAGATCCCCTGCGGCACGATGGATGCTTCCACCTCCGCATCGCAAGGCACGACCGAGAACAGGTAATCCCGGATCGTCTCGGACAACAGGACCCCGTTCCGGTACTCTTTCGCACTGACCGCGATCACGAAATTGCCTTGAACGGTCGGTCGCAGGGTCAGGACACCCGTCACCGGGTCAATCGCCATGAGCGGTTCCGAGTCGATCTGGTGGTCCGCGTTGTAGCCTGGAGACCAGGTCACCGGCTGGTAGGGCGGAGGTTCAGATTGCGTCGGGTACGGGACGAGATCGTCCGCACCGTGAAAGGGTGTGGTCAGCGAATACACCAATTGGTCACCATCCGGGTCAGCGGCCGAATGGTCGAAGACGAGCGGTTGGTCGAGGCATAGCGCAGCGGGCGGTAAGGAATTGAATCGTGGAGAACCATTCTGCTCGTTGCCTTGCGGTGGGATCTGCGTGGTGCATGTCAGTCCCAGATCGACCGAGTTCAGCAGATTCACGATCGCGGGCTGCCGGCAGCAACGCTGGTAGCTGATATGATACCCCGTTGAATTGGCCGGTAGCTGGACCGTGGTGACATAGGATGTGGTCTCGATACACAGATCCGGCGGCAGCGTCAGGCAAGGGCTCTCCAGCTCGACCGGGATGAAGGTGCTGCCCGGATACGGAACGTTCAGGTTCTGGTAGAAGGCACCATCTCCCGTGAAGACCGTGATGTATCCGATCGCATCGAATTCGGCACCGGTCCCATTGCAATCGCGATAAAGCCGCAGCGTGATCTGGTACTGTCCATCGCCAAGATGGTCGTAGAACAACTCACCGCCGATGATGTGACCGGCGCTGACCGCGTTCACGATGGTGAACGCACAGGCCAGGGAAGCTGGGCGCCAGCGAATGGATCGGAGCATGATACCAAGATAAGCCGGTCCGACAAGACCTGGTCCCCACCGGTCATCGATCCGGTACCCAGCCATGGACCAGCCGGTCGTCACCCGCTGATATCAGCATCCTATCGACCCATAGCATGGCATTCACGGAACGAGGAGCTGAACCGACGGGGCGGGGCAGGCTCCCGGTCGGTGAAAGGTCCTGTGCGTTCCATGCCTTCAAGGTCTTGTCCCTGCTCGCTGTGAACATCGTCATCCCATCAGGAGCGAAGCCGACGGCATATACACTGCCTGAATGGGCCTTGAACCGGTGGACCGCATCGAAGTGCTGCGCCGTATGCCATGCACCAATAGAGCCATCCTTCCCACCACTCATTAGAACCGGTTTGAAGGGGTGGAACGCCAGGCTCGTGCATCCACCGGAATGAGCTTCCACCGTGCTCAACTCATTGAATGTCGTGGTGTCAAGCACCCTGATGCATCCGTCCCCACAAGCCACGGCAAGCGTTGACCCATCGGCCGAGGTCGCCAGGTCACGCAACTTGCCATCGGATAATGGGATCTGTCTGTGGAGTCTGAGACCGTTCCGACCTTGCTCTTCCCACAGGCTCAAACTTCCGTCACCTCCGGCACAGGCCACAAGGCCGTTGGCCAGCTGGAGGATCCGGAACACGCCTAGTCCATGTACTTCGAACAACTGGATCTCCCGTCGTTGCTCAAGGTCAAAAACGTGAAGGCCACCGGTATCGGTCCCAACGAACAGTGATCCGGTCCCGTGGTGGTACCTCACCGCGTACACAGGTCGATCGACCGTGATCCGCTGGACACCCTGTGCCGGATGGTGAAGATCCCACTCAACCACACGGCCATCACCTCCGGCACTGAGGAAATGACCGGGCCTTGTCCCTGGTGCCAGCGCGTAGATCGAGGCGGTATGTCCCTGGAAGGTGGCACTATGTCGCATGGACACAGCGAAGATCGGATTCCTTCACGACCAGCGCTTCCGGTCTCCCCAGGAAAAGGTCCATTCCGGGGTGCGCAGCCGATCATCCTCTCCTTCGATGAACCAGGCACCGTGTTCGGGCTGCGCCAGGTTCCTGAGCACATGGATCTGCTGCGCGGGCATGTAGCTCTGGGCCAGCAGGAAGGCATTACGACCATCCGCCATCCGGGCAAGATCGAGCACGATGATGGCATGACCTGGACTTCCCCCTTGGATGAATACATCGCCGATGGCCATCGGCAGATGGCTGGCAGGACGCAATTCCCTGCTCAGGCTGAGCGTACCGGCGTAGGTGAAGACTGTACGCAGATAGGATAGGAGCGCCTCGTGCGAAGTATCGGGCTTCGCCGTCCTCACCCAGGTGCACGTGTTCCCGCTCACCGTGATCCGTTCACCCTGCCTCCATCGCTTGAATTCCGCCCGGAACCGGTTCGTGAAGTCGAACGCGATCTCATCATACCGCTCCTGTGCGAACAGGTACTCGGCCCGCAGCCGGATAACAGCGTCAGCGCATTGCTGAAGGTCACGATGGCCCACGCTGATGTCGAGCACCGCGGCATGGACATCCTGCCGGTGTTTCAGGCCACCATCGTAGGTGTGAACGGCAGAACCTTGTGGTAGTAGCGGAAGGGAACGCAGGTAGGCCGCGAATGAACCATCGGGCACGTTCATCCGGATCGCACCGGGTGGCGCGGGAATGCGGGACCCGATATCGTCCCCATGCATACCAGCCACCGCGCAGAGGAGCACGTAGGTGAAAGCAGGAAGGTTCATTCCTCGTTGAATGCGGAAAGACTGACGTGGTAACGGCGGTAGTCCTTCGGGCCGATCAGGCCTTGGCCATATCCGCCTCCTTGGTCGAAGGCTGGTAGCCGAACAACCGGTTGTCCTTGATCATGTTGTCCACGTACGGAGGCACCAGAACTTCCCAACCGCCCTTGCCCTGTCTGATGAGGTCCAGTACGTGCTTGCTGAAGATGTGCAGCACATTGGGATCGAAGGTGTTGATGTCCACGATCCGCTTGTTGAACAGGAGGTAGTCGTACAATGGCTGCAGGCGCGGGTGCACCGGCATGTTGGCCGTGGTCATGATCTCCTCGTCCTCCGCGGCACGGCTCGGGTATACGTAGATCTTCAGGTCCCTGGTGAACAGGATACCGAAGGCCTCGAGCATGCCGCCGTTGAGGTGCCTGTAGTACTTCTCATCGAAGACATCGATCAGGTTGTTCACCCCGAGGATGATGCCCATGCGCGCCTTCGTATATCGGCTGAAGTACTCCACGAGCTTGTAATACTCCTGGTAGTTGCTGATCAACACGGTCTGGCCAAGGGAGCACAGGATATCGGCGCGATCGATGAAGTCCTTTTCATCCACATCGCCGGTGTCGGCGCGCAGGTTGTTCAGGGTGATCTCGAAGAGCACCTGCAGGTTCTGACGGTCCACACGCTGTTCCTTGATGAACATGTTGTAGCCGTTCATGATCATGTCGATGTTCACCTTCGTCACCGGGCGGAAGCTGCCGCGGATGGCGAGGATGTTCTTCTTGTACAGCGCCTCGCTGGCCTGGAGGTTCTGTCCATCGGGTCCGAAAAGCACCGCATCCGTGTAGCCCCGCTTAACGAGTTGCAGGCTCAACAGCCGGTTGTCCACGGTCGCGAAGGCCGGACCGTTCATCTGGACCATGTCCACCTCCACCACATGCCGGCTCACATTATCGTACAGTGCGGTCATGATGGCCTGCGGATCACCGTGATGCATCAGGCAACCATGGAGGAGGTTGACGCCCATCACTCCGATGCTCTCCTGTTGCAGGCTGATGTCGGGGTCATGCAGCCGGACGTGGATGATCACGTCATTGGTCGGGGCATCCGGAGCCGTTTGGAACCGAACACCGATCCATCCATGACCACTGTGGGGGCGTTCGAATGTGCTGCCCGCCACCGTGTTGGCGAACGTGAAGAACTTCTTGGTGGGGTGGTCCGAGCGGCTGAGGCGCTCCTTGATCAAGCCATACTCATGCCGGAGCATGTTCATCAGCCGGCTTTCACAGACGAAGCGATTGCCCGGCTCCTTGCCATAGATCGCGTTACTGAAGTCCTTGTCGTAGGCGCTCATCGCCTTCGCGATGGTCTGGGATGCCCCACCGGCCCGGAAGAAATGCCTTACCGTTTCCTGCCCGACCCCGATCTCGGCGAAGGTGCCGTACAGGTCGCTGTCCATGTTGATCCGCCGCGCCTTCTGGGCAGGGCTCAAAGGCACATGGTGTTGGTCCTGGACGATCATACGGTCGCAAGGTGCTGCGGGTGCGAATTTAGCCTGTTCCGAAGCGTCGCGCACGGAAAACACCGATGAAACGGGAACAATACCCGAAGAACCGGACTACTGCGGGTCCTGGTCATTGAACCCGGTCCGTCGATGGCTTCCATCGCAAAAGGGCTTGTTCGCTGAAGCTCCGCAACGGCAGA
>JAGQVR010000168.1 GCA_020437875.1 Flavobacteriales bacterium | reverse complement strand
GAGCTCGACCTGCCCGTGGTATTCGTGACGGCCTACGATGAATATGCCCTGAAGGCCTTCCAGCAGAACGCGTTGGACTACCTCGAGAAGCCCGTGGACATAGATGCACTGCAACGCGCTGTGAAGAAGCTGGCACGACAGACCGACGAGATCGGTGGCCCCCAACCCTCGGCCATCGCGGCGTTGATGAAGGACCCGGCCTCGCCGTTGAGCTCACGGGTGGCGGTGCCTGGCCGGGAAGGGCTCGTGCTTCTGCGTCATGAGGATATCCTCTACCTCGAGGCGAACGACAGCTACACCACCATCCACACCAAGGATGGCAAGCGCAGCGTGAGCAGCAAGCATATCCGCGTGTTCGAGAACAACCTCGACCCGAAGACCTTCTTCCGGGTGCACAAGTCGTACATCATCAACCTGGCCCATCTCAAGGGATTCAACCGGGCGGAAGGGAACATGGCCGTGCTGGACAGCGGCACCCTCATCCCGGTCTCGCGCCGCCGGTTGCCGGATTTCCTTGGCCTGATCAACACCTTCTAGCGACCTTCGGGGGCGATGTCGCGCGCCATCATCGTTGCGGCCCTCACCGCGCTCCTCCCGCTGCCGACGCTTGCGCAGCAGCACAGCTTCAGGCAGCACGCCACCAAGGACGGGCTTGCCCAGAGCCAGGTGCGCGCCATGATACAGGACGCCCAAGGCTATCTCTGGTTCGGCACGCTCGGCGGAGCCAGCCGTTTCGATGGCCAGGAGTTCACCAGCTACGCCCTGTCAGATGGTCTGCCCGACCTACAGGTGAGCGCCATCGTCCGGGATGCTTCGGACAAGCTTCTCTTCGCCGCAGGCAACGCCATCGCCACCTGGAACGGGAAGGGTTTCGAGGCGGAGCCCCTACCTGCTGACAGCAAGGGTGCACGCATCCTTGCCATGGTCGCGTCCAATGACCGCCTGTTCGTGGGCACCGACGGCGGTGGCATGTTCGTGCGCTCACCGAAAGGGATAAGCGCCCTCGATGGTTATCCCAGCGATACGGCCACCCACGTGCGTTCGCTCGCCCTCCTCCGCGATGGGCGCCTGCTGATCGGCCTGCGGTCGGGCCTCCTGGTCTGGGACCAGGGCAGCTGCAAAGCCGTGGTCGTGGGTGATGCCGAGGCGAAGACCGTGAACGCACTGGCCGAGGGCAGCGACGGCAGCTGGTGGGTGGGTACCGCCTTCGACGGCCTATACCGGATCAAGCCGGATGGCAGCACCGAAGAGTATGATGAGGAGAACGGCCTGCTTCGTAACAATGTCCGTTGCCTGTTCGTGGACGACCGCGACCGCCTCTGGGTCGGCACCAAGTTCGGCCTGAACCTGCTGGAGAACGGCAGGCTGCGGGTCTTCACCGTGCACCAAGGCCTGCCCAACGACAACATCTGGTGCGCCTACCAGGACGGCGAGGGAGAGCTCTGGTTCGGCACCGATGGCGCAGGTGCCCTCCAATACGCCGGTGACCGCTTCATCACCTTCACCCAGCGTGACGGCATCTGCAGCGACCTCGTGATGAACATCACCGCCGACGCGCGAGGAGACCTCTGGCTGGGGACCTACGACAATGGCATCTGCCGGATGGATGGCATGGCCATGGTGACCACGTTGGACGGCCTGCCGAACAACACCATCTGGTCGGGCATGCGCGACCGGAACGGGAACCTCTGGTTCGGCACGAGCGCAGGACCCGTGCTCCTGGTGAACGGCATCGTGCAGCCTCTTCCCGCGGAGGTGCTCGTGCATGAGCAACCTGTCCTCTCCCTGAGCGAAGGACCGGACGGCACCGTCTGGTTCGGCATGCGCGAGGGATTGCTCGGCATGCGCCCCGACCGGACCGTGGTGTACCACACCTCCGGATCCAATGGCCCCGGCCGATCCATCCGCAGCATGTGGCATGACCGTTATGGGCATCTGTGGATGGCCACGGACAATGGCCTCGTACGCATGGCCGATGGGAAGTTCGAGCGGTGGACCACGGAAGAAGGCCTCAGCGACAACACGGTGCAATGTCTTCTTGCGGACGACATGGGACGGCTTTGGATCGGCACCGCGAACGGACTGTCGTGCATGGACGGGGGGGTATTCCACCGCATCCGACTCGCCGGGGACCTTGGCTCCAATTACCTCGACCTGCTCGTGGCCGACGGTACGGGTCGCATCTGGGCGGGCACCAACAACGGTCTTTACGTCTTCCAGCCGGATAGCTTGTTGCGGCGGTCGACCGCTGCGGAACACATCACCTTGAACGACGGACTTCGTGGTCTTGAGTTCAATCTGAACGCCGCCAGGCTTGCGCACGGCAGGTTGTTGATGGGCAGCTCCGCCGGCCTGGTCTATCACGACCTCAAGAGCGACCGATATGCTCGTTATCCCGAGCCACCTCGGGCGCGTATCACCGCGATCCGATCCTTCCTGCAACCCACGGACTGGTCAGCACGCAGCAGTGGGACGGATGCGGACGGCCTGCCTGTCGGATTGCAGCTGGATCACCGGCGCAACCACTTGACCTTCGACTACCTGGCGATCAGCTTGCGGGAACCCGACAAGGTCATCTACCGCTACCGGCTCGTCGGCTTCGACCAGGACTGGCTGCCCCCGACCGACGCGCGCTTCGCCAGCTACAGCAACCTGTCCCATGGCCACTACGCCTTCGAGGTGATCGCTTCCACCGGTGATGGAAGGTGGAGCGAGGCCGCAACCGTGGGGTTCGAGATCCTGCCACCCTTCTGGTCCCGCTGGTGGTTCTATGCCCTGTGCGCCCTGGTCCTGATCGGGGTCGCTTATGCCATCCTGCGTTACAGGACCCTGCGACGGGAACGGCGCGAACGAACACGTCAGCTCATGTTGCGGTCCAGGATGCTCCAGCTCGAACAGCAATCGCTCAACGCCAACATGAACCGCCACTTCGTGTTCAATGCGTTGAACAGCATCCAGTACCATATCAACAAACAGGACCGCAGCACCGCGAGCCGTTATCTGACGAGTTTCGCCAAGCTGATCCGCAAAAACCTGGACGCCAGCCAGTTGGATACGACCACCCTGGCCGAGGAGCTCGAACGGCTGGAACTGTATCTCCAACTGGAGCATATGCGTTTCAAGGACAAGTTCGAGTACCGGTTCGATGTGGAACCCGGCCTCAACGTGAGTGAAGCCAAACTTCCAGCCATGATGCTCCAGCCCTACGTCGAGAACAGCATCTGGCATGGGATCCTACCCATGGAAGGCAGCGGCACCGTGCGTATCGAGGTGAAACGCGCTCCGGAGGACCGGATCGAGGTGCGGGTGGTGGACGATGGCATCGGCTTCCAGCAGAGCCTGGAGAACAAGGCCGTTGCAGGAGACCATATCAGCCGGGGTATCGAGATCACCAAAGGTCGCGCCGATGTGCTTAGACGACTGGAACTCACGGACATACGCATCATCGGACCCGAGGACCGCATCGAACCGGGTACTGGCCGTTCCCTCGGAACCCAGGTCCTCGTATCCCTACCCATGGCCAACGGTTGGAAAAAGGACGTGGATGGCTTGCGATCCGCGCAAGAGCGATCTACCTTTGACGTTGTATAGTGCGATGAAACCGCTCCAACACATTCTGCTTTTCGCCATCCTCGCCATCATGGCGGTCGGGTGTTCGAAAGAGGAACCTGTGCGTCCTGATACCATGGATGCCAGTGGTGGGACCTTCGTTGCGAAGGACCGTACCGGGGTGGTTCAGGACACCAGCGGTGATAGCACACCTCAGGAAGGCATCAATGGCTGCGAGCCCAATTCTCCTGATGGGGATGGCTCCGGTATCAGCGATGACGGCGACGACATCTCGGACAGCGAGAAGACCCGCAAGAAGCGCCGCTAGACCTGTTCAACTTATGAATGGAAGCGCCCGAGTGGCGCTTTCTGCGTTCATGACCCCCAGAGGTCTCAACGGGTCAACAGCGCATCCCAGCCCTGGGCGCGGAGTTCGTGCACCCCGCCCTGCTTGTCCACCAGGACGTGACCGCTAGCCGCATCGGTCATATGGCCAACGATGCTCAGGTGCGGATTGCCCTTGATCTTCTCGAAGTCGGATTGGGCCACGGTGAAGAGCAGTTCATAGTCCTCCCCACCATTGAGCGCACAGGTCGTCGGGTCCAGGTTGAAGGTGCGTGCCGTACTGTACGTGGCTGGATCGATGGGAAGCTTGTCATCATACAGGCGCACGCCGAGTCCCGATGCGCGGGCCAGGTGAAGCGCCTCGCTGGCAAGCCCGTCACTCACGTCGATCATGCTCGTCGGCCGAACCTCCAGCTTCTTCAACAACTGGATGATGTCACGCCGGGGTTCAGGCTTCAATTGCCGCTCCAGGATGTAGTCGTTGCCGTCGAGATCCGGCTGGGCACCGGACTCCTGGAACACGGACTTCTCCCGCTCCAGAACCTGCAATCCCATGTAGGCACCACCCAGATCGCCACTCACCACCAATAGGTCGTTGTCCCTTGCACCATTGCGGTACACGATATCCTCCTTGCGAGCGGCTCCCAACATGGTCACAGCGATCACCAAGCCGCTCCGGGAGGTGGTGGTATCCCCACCGACCAGGTCCACCCCGTAATTCCGGCAGGCCAGCAACATCCCTTCATAGAGCTCGTCCACGGCCTCCACCGGGAACCGATTGCTCAAGGCGAGTGCGACCACGGCCTGCCGGGGCTCCGCGTTCATGGCGTAGACGTCGCTCATGTTAACCGCCATGGCCTTGTAGCCCAGATGCTTCAGCGGCACGTAGCCCAGGTCGAAGTGCACCCCTTCCACCAGCATGTCCGTGGTGATCAACTGATGCAGCCCCTCAGGATCGATCACGGCGGCATCATCACCGATCCCGCGCACGGAGCTCGGGAGGGTCAGGTGCACGCGGGATGCGATGCGATCGATCAAGCCGAACTCGCCCAGTTGGCCCAGCTCGGTGCGGGAATTTTCCTCGGTCATGGTCGCGCAAAGCTATCAGGCGCGCCTGCAGGAACGGAGGTGCTGGACCACAGGTCCTACCTTTGAGATATGGCGACTTTCGAACTGTACACGGACAAGGCGGGCGAGTTCCGCTTTCGGTTGAACGCCGGCAATGGACAGAACATCCTTGCCAGCGAGGGATACAAGCAGAAGGCCAGTGCGATGAACGGCATCGAGAGCGTGAAGCTGAACGCCTCGAATGACGGGATGTACGAGCGCAAGCACACCTCCAGCGGCTGGAGCTTCAACCTCAAGGCGGGGAACGGGCAGGTGATCGGCACCAGCCAGGTCTACACCAGCGAGGCGGCGCGCGACAATGGCATCGAGAGCGTGAAGACGAACGCGCCCGGTGCCGAGGTGAAGGAGCTCTGAACTGTTGCCCCCGGTCTCCCGGCCAAGGTCCCGCTCGCGGCCTGCCGGGGCAATGGGGCACCTGCCCCCCCTGATCCGGGGTGGGATGTAAGTGCCTTATTGCCTGGATCCCACCTTGGTGGACCAGCCTTCACGCCTGATCCGACAAGTGAACCAAGCTTGGTCACGCGCCTTGCGGGCCGTACCTTTGTGCCGCATTTCTTCTTTAGAACAACTCTAAATAAGGCGCAATGATCAAGGTCAGTGAGAACGCGAAGTCCGAGGTGACCAAGTTGCTCGGAGAGGAAGGCCGTGGGCCGAACCACTTCGTGCGCGTGGGTGTTAAAGGTGGCGGCTGCTCCGGTCTCATGTACGACCTCGTGTTCGACGACCAGATGAAGGACGGCGACAAGATCTTCGAGGACAATGGGGTGAAAGTGGTGGTGGACAAGAAGAGCCTGCTCTACCTGCTGGGCACCACACTCGATTTCAGCGGCGGCCTCAACGGCAAGGGCTTCCAATTCATCAACCCGAACGCCAGCCGGACCTGTGGTTGCGGAGAGAGCTTCTCCATTTGAACCGCAGAGACGCGGAGCACGCAGAGGAATACAGAACAATGTACCAAAGAGCTGACCGCTTTCGCATTCTCCACGGTCTCTACGCACTCTGCGGTTAAGAACTAGCATGGCCCAGGACACCGACGATATCCTCCGCGAGGTCACCTCGAAAGAGTACGCCTACGGCTTCACGACCAATATCGAGAGCGAGAAGGCGCCAAAGGGGTTGAACGCCGACATCGTGCGCTTCATCAGCGCGAAGAAGAACGAGCCCGAGTGGATGCTCGAGTGGCGTTTGGAGGCCTACCGCATCTGGGAGAAGATGGAAGAGCCGGAGTGGGCGCACCTGCACTACCCGAAGATCGATTACCAGAACGCGTACTACTA
>JAGQVR010000167.1 GCA_020437875.1 Flavobacteriales bacterium | reverse complement strand
CGAGTTGTGTGTCGGCACTGTATGTTCCACCGGTGAGGCCGGTGATGGAAGGCGACTGTTGACCGATGTTGGTACAGAAAGGCCCGGCATAGCTGATGCTCGCCATGGGCACTGCGGTCACCGTAATGGATGCGGTCGTCTGGAAGAGGCCACATGGACCGCTGGCCGGGATGGTGTAGGTCACCGTATGGTCACCGGGTAGGCTGGTCGAAAGGTCCACCTCGCCCGTGGATGGGTCGATCACAAGTCCCGCGGTCCCGCTGTACGTTCCTCCGGAAGTTCCGGTAAGTGTCACTGTGGCGCTGCTTCCGCTGTTACAGTATGGCGAACCATCGTAAGAAATGGTCGCAGCTGGTGATGCAATGACATTGATCGTGAACCAGTCATGGCTGGTGCATGATCCAGCGAAGACATAGCCCAGCGTGTGGAGTCCAGGTGTGGCCAGACTCGGATCGAAGCGGCCGGTCGAAGGGTTGATCGTGCCGGACTGGTTCGCGTCGCTGAACACGCCGCCGGAAGGCGAGGCGATCGTTGGCATGATGACCCCGGATCCCTGGCACACTTCGGTAAGGCCATAAGCCAGGTCCACGACGGTCGGTATCACGCTCACGTTGAACACGCAGCTCGAGCTGTTCGATCCGTCCGTCGCGGTGTAGGTGATCGGTGTGGTGCTTCCCACATTGAAGGAACTGCCGCTGGCGGGTCCGACCCGGGATAGCGAAGCGCTGCAGTTGTCCGTTGCCGTTGGTTCGAACCAGTTCGCGATGGCGGTGCATGCACCGGGCGCTGCGACGATCGTGATGTCCAACGGGCAGTTGTTCAATTGTGGCGGGATGTTATCCACCACGGTAACGGTGAAGGAGCAGCTCGATGTGAGGCCAGCGGCATCGGTCACGTTGTGGGTCACGGTCGTGGTTCCGATGGGGAAGGTGCTTCCACTGGCAGGGCCTGCGGCACGGACCGTCGTCGCACCCGTGCAGTTATCCGAACCCACCGGGGTCACATAGTTCACGACAGCACCGCAGGCGCCGGCATCAACGTTCATGCTGATGTTGGCCGGGCAAGTGATCGAGGGTCCTGTTGTATCGGCGATGTGTATCCAGTGGTTGTTCCATAGCCCGTTACCAGCAGTATCCACCACCCACATGGTCATGTAGAGGACGGTATCCTTGCTGAACACCGTACCCGGCGGAGGATCCATGGTGATGGACCATGGACTGCAATCCGTCACGGTCAACGAATCACGAAGATCCGGGAACGATGCCTGGCAGCTTGCTCCGAGCGGTATGACCATGCCGTCATACAAGGGGCAATACACGAACGGTTCACTGTTGTCCAGAACCTCGAGCTTCCAAACGCAGGTGTCGGCATTCCCACGGTCATCCTTGTGGATCTCCATCAGGCGATGAACGCCCAATGGGAACGAATGATCCGTTTGTCCTGTCGTTTCCTGCCACATGCTGCTACCGGCTTCTAGGACGAAGGCACGGTGGTCGCTCTCAGTATCGCTGTCACAGTTGTCCGAACTTGTCAGGGTGGGGAACGTGTAGGTATGCTCACAACTCGTGGGGTCAGCGAATGCCGTGACCAACCCAGGGCAGTTGTCGAAGGATGGTGCGATGGTGTCCAGCACAGTGATGTTCCAGTTGCACACCGTGTAATTCCCGTTCCCATCGTGGATCGTATCGGTGAAGGCATGGATGCCAGGTGGCAGTTCGATCGTGCTTCCGGCATTGGCGCTCAACGTGGCATCCTCGGCCACGACAGCACCATCCACCAGGATGGCACTTCCGCTGTGGGCGGTCAGGTGAGCATTGTTCGCGGCGATCGGGCCTGAACAGTCGTCCGTCGCGAGGATCGCGGGCAATACGTATGTCGCCATGCAGGATGCCAACGTGACATACAGGGTGTCGCTCGCAGGGCAGTCGACCACCGGGGGCGAACTGTCCTCCACGACGACGGTCGCGATGGAGCTGATCACGTTCCCACAGGCCCCACCATCGATCACGGCGCGGAAGTAGGTCGTTTCCGCCAGTGAAGACCAGGTATGTGAGGCGGTCGTGTTCGGGACGGTGATCCAGCTGGTCCCGTCCGTCTTGCTTTCCCAGCGCAGGACTGTTGAGGAATGACCGGAAAGGGTCAACGTGCCGGATGCGCCTGGGCAGAAGGTGCCACCTCCCGACAGCGTACCTCCGGTCGGTGTTGATCGTACGCTGACATTCTGTGTGACACTGGTCGTGCAATTGGCCAGACTGACCGTATAGGTCACTGGAGTAGGATTGAGCGCCCCGTTCGGGTTGAACGTGGAGCCGGTGATACCGGGACCGCTCCAGGTGCCGGATATGGCCGAGCCGTAGCTGTAACATACAGCGTCCAGGTCGATCGGTCCGTTCGTCGTCTGGGCTGAAAGTCGGATGAACCGGGTGTTGACCGGCAGGGTGATCGAACTGAAGAAATAGGAGGTACGCGCCGCAGTGAGCGTGCTCCCCACCGTCCAATTCGACATGTCGGTGGAGAAGGCAAGGGCCAGGGAAGGAGTAGTGCTCGCAGTGGTCGATCGCCGCCAACGCATCCTGATCGATTCCCCGGCTGGAATGGTCATGCCGAAGTCCAGCAACATTGACCCCGTTCCCCCTGCGAGCAGGGCCGGTGAGTTGTCCATGGCACCGATCGCATTGTTCGGGTTGGTAACGGCAGAGGAGAACGGGACACTGACCACAGCTCCCACCGTCCTGGGGCGGAGCCAACCGGTCAGGTCGATGGTGGATCCAGCACAGACCTCTGCGGGCACATTGAAGTTCGCTCGTCCTTCACTGTACGGTTCCCGTGGTCCATGTTGTGCGAAGGCGATGAAGCCATTATCGTTCGCGGGCCCGGTCAACGGGTTGCCAGGAGCGTTCAGGACGTTCTTGAATGTCCCGCAGATCGCTATGCCACCGAACTTGTCCGCAGCCACACTGGACAGGTACTGATCGTTGGACCCATTGATCGTGGTATGCGTGTTGTAGCTGCCACTGCTGTTCAAGGTCAGCAGGAAGACATCATCATTGCTCGCGTTGACGAAGGATTGACCAAGGACCGATGGGTTCCCCTGGTAGGTGCCCGCGACATGAACGAGGCCTCCGGTCCCGATATCGATGTCCCGAGGATTCGCATAAGAACCACCGGAGTTGAATGGAATGGTGTGCGACCAGTTGTAGATGCCGGTCAGTGGGGTGAGCCGGGCGATGTACATATGCCTGTTCACATTGCTCAGCACCGTTCCATCCGCCATGGTCGATGATCCGCCCACGGTACTTGCTATGTATACACCGCTG
The DNA here is from genome assembly GCA_020437875.1 of Flavobacteriales bacterium. Classification (GTDB taxonomy): domain Bacteria; phylum Bacteroidota; class Bacteroidia; order Flavobacteriales_F; family PHOS-HE28; genus PHOS-HE28. Next base: position 3,075 of record JAGQVR010000167.1, on the reverse strand, counting down.
CAATCCGCAGCGATGTTGGGATAGCCTTGGACCGCATCGGAGGGATCACTGATGATCGAAGTCCAGGACCAGGCCCCGGTCTTGGTCATGGCATAGTACACGTGGTCTCCTGGTGTGGTGTTGGTTGTTCGGATCAAGGTGTTTCCAGCTCCGTACCACCTGAAGTTGCTGGCGCCTGGCACATATCCGAGGTAGATCCGCGTACCGTCTGATGCGATGTTCGCAGGTGTATCGTTCCCATTGCTGCCTCCGGTCATCATCCACTGCTGTGTACCGGTCAGGTCCACCCGGATGGCGAAGAGGTTGTTGGTGGTCGTTGAGAGAACGCTCGCCGAGGTGGTGGAGCCTGACGTGAGTGATCCTCGATAGGCGGCAAGAAGGGTCACCCCATCGTTATCAGCGGTCACATCGGGGTAGAGCTCATCGTTGCCATTCCCATATTGCCGTGCCCATTGGATCGCTCCGTTCGGACCGTATGCGGCCAGGTAGATGTCCTTCGACCCACTGAAGGAGGTCAAGGTCTGCGCCACCGTGGATGACCCGGCATTGAAGAAGTAGCAGGAACCGGTGAAGGCACCGGTCACGTAGATCGTTCCGTCCGGCCCAATGGCGATGTTCTCTGCTGTCTCCTGATCGGAACCACCGATCGGGGCGTACCAGACGGTATTCCCCCAGGCATCGTGTTTGATCAGAAGACCCTGGTCCTGGTCCAGGAGATTGAGCGGTCCGATCTGGATGCCGGTGTTCTCGGCGTCACCTACCGTGCATATCGACCCATCGTTGTGGTCCACCGCCACCGCATGGAACCCTTCCGGGTCATTCGAGGTCAATCCATATGACCATCGCCAATCATGTGTCTGTGCCGAAGTTCGGGTGCTCCCGATGACGAAGATCCAGGCCGCGAGCAGCAGGAGCCTGGCACGAACGGGATGGCGTGTGAGCTGTTCCAAAAGGGAGCGAAGTGCCCCCGTTCTACGTGGCCAACATGGTCAAGGTTGTGGTCAAGGACCTTATAGTCGTCGACGGATCACGGAAATGAGGCGATGATCGGGGGTCACCTGTCCGGGGACGCGACCTGCGGGACCTCGATCGGGCTCCGGACCGCCTCGATGGGCAGGATCTGCACCTCGTGCCCATGGAGTAGCCAGGTCAGTAGGTCACTATCACGCAGGAGGACCTCCCTTTCCTGTCGATCCGCATGGAAGTATCCCACGAACCAACGACCATCGCTGGCGGACCTCATCCTGTACAGATTCTGCTTGATGTGTACGAACATGGGTTGGATGAGGACCGGATCGACCTTCGTTCGAACGTACTCCTCCATCAACAGGGAATCCGTTTCCATCGGGGTGATCCGGATCACATAGACCTTGCCAGGGAGGTGGTCGGTGCTCCCTTGTGCGAGCACACTGGGCGATCCAAGGAAGTTGGTGGCCAACATGCCGACGATCAGAGGCATGGCGCACCGGTGTGTGGTGGTACGCATGAGAGGGAGAGTTTCTCTTGCTAAGCGAAGGTCGGTATTCTATACATCCTATGGTAACGTATTAATACGTTGGTCTGCTCGGCATGAACTTGAGTGCGTTCTTTTGCGCATCCCCGTTACGTTCTGTGTATCGAGGCATTGAGGATCATACCACCGGATGACCCCGACCGAGGAGGAACACCAGCTCATCATGGCCGCCAAGGCGGAACCAGCGCGGTTCGCGCCCCTGTATGAGCGCTATTTCGGCGACATTTATCGCTTTCTGCTGCGCCGTGCACAGGATCCGGACCTGACCGCCGATCTCACCCAGCAATCATTCCTGAAGGCCATGCTGGGCCTGGCCAGGTACGAACCCCGGGGCCTCCCGTTCCGGGCCTGGCTGTACCGTATCGCGCTCAACGAGGTCCGCATGCACTGGCGGAAGAAGAAGGAGGTGCTCATCGATCTGAGCTACCGCGAGGTCCATGGCCTTTCCGAGGAGATGGGGCTGGAGATGGATGAGCACGAGATGCAACGGCTGGCCACGGCCATGAGCCGCTTGGATGCTGAGAAGGCCCGGCTCATCGAACTACGTTACATGGATGGTCTTTCCTTTGCCGAACTGGGCCAGGTCCTGGGGATCGGCGAGGAAGCCGCCAAGATGCGCACGCACCGGGTGCTCGGTCGGTTGCGCGAACAACTTGTCCCACGCCGATGAAACGTCGCTACCGCATAACGCCCGAAGGCCACCGGCAGCCGACCGATTCGGAGATCGCGCGCTACCGCGACCCGAAACGTCTCCTCTACAACTATTCCCGCGCCGTGCAGCGGCCGCAGAAGCCCCTGTACCGCGATCCGAAAGCCTTCCTCATCCTGCTGTTGATCGTCCTGCTCGCCTACCTCATCAGCGAGGAGCGCCGCAAGCCGGAAGTGCCAGTACCAGCGCCAACGGAGCAGGCGCCACCGGTACCGTCGGATGGTTGAGCCGGGGACGGGTGTCCGTGGCAGGGATCGCTCATGCCCGTTGGTTCTTCCATCTTTGTGGGATAACCGACCAGCATGCGACATCTCCTCATCCTGTTCCTCATCATCGTCCGGACCGTCAGCGCCCACGAGGGCATGTGGGTCCCGACCCTGCTCAAGAGCATCGAAGGCGACATGCGCACGGCCGGGTTGCGCATCACCGCGGAGGACATCTACAGCATCAATCATGGCAGCATCAAGGATGCCATCGTGCACTTCGGAGGGGGATGCACGGCAGAGGTCATCAGTGAACAGGGCCTCATCCTTACCAACCACCATTGCGGCTTTAGTGCGATCCAGGAGCATAGCAGCTTGGAGAACGACTACCTGAAGAACGGTTTCTGGGCCATGGACAAGGCTTCGGAGCTGCGGAACCCGGGACTCACCGCCACCTTCATCATCCGCATGGAGGATGTGAGCGAACGCGTTCTCAGCGAGCTGGCGTCCCAGCAGGACCTCACGGAGGTTCAGCGTCGTGAGGTGGTGATGCGGGTCGGGGATGCCATCGTGAAAGAGGCGGTGGAAGGGACCCACTATCAGGCCGTGGTGCGCCCGTTCAACTATGGGAACGCGTACTTCCTCATCGT
>JAGQVR010000166.1 GCA_020437875.1 Flavobacteriales bacterium | reverse complement strand
ACGATTGGGTGAAGCGCGGTGTGCCATCCAATGCAGGCTGCTCATAGAACGCCCCGGTGACCGTACCCGGAGCTCCGGAGAGCATCTTGGTCCAACCCCGGCTCCACAGGTCCTCTTTAACAGGCAGGACGGCCAGGCGCTTGAGCAGACCTTGCAGAAAGGGCATGTCGAAATGATCGACGAGGCGCCGGTCCATGCCATCCAGTCCGATCACCAGTAGTTTCATGATAACCGTGCCGTCTGTTCAAAGTGGATGGTCAGCGGGACACTGCCCTTCGCATTGTCCGTCATCTTCTCCGTGAAGAACAGCGTTCCGGAACCGCGCAATCGCTCAAGGCTTGCGGCGGGAAGCACCTCCAGTTCGACCAGGTCCGTCACACCCTCCAACATGTCACCTCCGGGCATCCACGTGAAATGCTCGATGTGGTATCGACCGGGCAGGAGATCGGGGGGCGTGATCCGCAAACGGATCCGGAACGGTTCGCCGGCCCGGGCGTCCAGTCGTCCCTTGATCGCCCCGCGTGCGATGTAGGATCCATCCGTCGTGACAAGGTTCACCGCGTGAACGACCTCATCATTCACCGTGTTCACCGCGACATAGTCCAGATCCAGATCGATGGGAACCGAAAGGTCCTGTATCACGAGTTCTCGACCGGCACCATGAGCAACAGGACCTGACACGGTGTTGAGCACCACATGTCCCTTCCGGTTCGGGCTGTAGTCGAACATCGCCCTGTCGGTCGCCGCCGCACGTCGTGTCTGTGCGTGCATATACTCGGAACTGACGGCCGAGGTATCTCCATCCATGCGCACCGTTCCCTTCTCCAACCAGAGACAGCGGGTCGTGTTGCCGCTGATGTCGTGCAGGTTGTGCGAGACCACGACCACGCTGGTGCCTTGCGCCATGGCCTGCCGCATGGCCCGCTGTGCCTTCAAACGGAATGCGTGATCACCAACGGCGAGCACCTCGTCAACGAGCAGGATGTCCGGCTCCACGGCGATCGCCACTGAGAATCCAAGGCGCGCGGCCATGCCGGAACTATAGCTCTGCAAGGGCATGTCGATGAACTCACCGACCTCGGCGAACGCAACGATCTCATCGAACTTCTCCTTGATACGCTCCTTGCTCAGGCCAAGCACCGACGCATTGACCTGGATGTTCTCCCTGCCCGTCAGCACCGGATTGAAGCCGGCACCCAAAGCGATGAGCGCTCCCACCCTGCCACGTAGTTCGATGCGACCAGCGTCCGGCTTGATCAATCCGTTCAGCATTCGCAGCATGGTGGTCTTCCCTGCGCCGTTGTGCCCAACAAGACCCAGGCACTCTCCGCGCCGGAGTTCGAAGCTCACGTCACGCAGGGCCCAGAACTCATCCTTCCGCAGTGTCGCGTTCCGTTGACGCCCAAGCACCTCCCGACCCAGGTCGGAAAGCCCGTAACGCAACGATGTCCGCAGGTCCCGACAGAACTTCTTCGAGACATGATCCACTTTGATGAGCACTTCCCCTTCCATGTTCAAGAGCTCATGCGTTCGACGAGCACGGACATCGTGACCCGGTAGAACACCCAACCCACCAGGATGAGCACGAGCCCGATCCCGGCCAGGGTCCAGAATGCGCCCAGGTCCGGTGCCTGGGTACCGGTGAGCCATGCCCGACCGGTGAGGATCAGCGGGGTGGTCGGGTTCAGGGCGAAGAGTTCCGCCATGGCACCACCTGCCGGCATCGGGAAGACCACCGGTGTGAGGTACATCATCAACTGGGTGAGCAAGGGGATCATCCGTCCGATGTCCGCGTAGAGCGTACCGATGGGTGCGAGCAACAGCCCGACCGCAAGTCCCAGGATCACGATCACCAGCACGGCCACCGGCACCAGGACCAGGTGCGCATCCGGACGGACACCGAGGATCATGATGACCGGGATGACGACGATGAGCTTGATGGCCGAGGAGAACAGGACCTTGTAGATCCCAGCAAGGATGAGCGATTCCCGGGGAAAGTTCAATTTGGCCAGCATGTTCTTGGCACCCACCACCTGGTTCAATGGACTCGCCAGCGCCTCGGTGAAGACCTGCCAGAGCATGGTGCCCGTGAACACGTACGCCGGGTAGGGTATACCGGTCTCAGCCACCCGCACCACGCCCGACATGCTGAGGAAGATCCAAATGGCGGTGCTGATCAGTGGCGTCGCGAAATCCCACACGTAACCGAGGTATGAGGTCCGGTACTGCGCACTGATGTCGCGCACCGCCAGTCGCCATGCCAGCGAGCGCGAGGCCAACAGGTCCAACCACATTCCTCGGAACAGCGCTCCCGGGGTCCGCAGCATCGATCCCGGGGTATACACCGTCAGGATCGAATGAGGCGTTGCTCTCAAAGGGTGGTCGGGAAGATCCGTCATGCGCTTCTACCGTGGACCTCGAAGTTCGCGTGTCCCGGTGCAACCATCAAACCCGAGGGAGGGGATCCAGCATCACGGGGACCCCCGATCGGTATGGTCCACAAGGCCGGCAAATATAGGCCCCACTTCCAGCCCACTGCCTTCAGACCGCGGCCGTGGTCAGACCGTTGGCGTGTACGGCCTGGATGAAACATCGGCCCGGCCGGTCCTCATGGAGCAAGTCGATGGCATAGCCCATGGGTTGAAGAAGCTTCATCACCTCCATCATGCGCGCAGCGGAATGGATCTCGATGAGCAGGTGCGGATGGTCGCGTTGGAGCAGACCACGAGCCCCGTGAAGCACGAGGGCCTCCGCCCCTTCCACATCGATCTTCATGAGGTGAACGACCTGCCATCCTTCGCGTTCGACCAGGTCGTCGAGGCGTTCACAAAGGACCTTGGAGGTGGTGAAGCCCGCACGCTCGTATACAGCCGTTTCCAGTGGAGGCTTGACCGATCCGAGGTAACCACCTGAGCTGGTCTGGTCATCCACGTTCGTCGAGGCCTCGAACTCCATCTCGCCAGCAGAGTCGGAAAGCGCGATGGGAAGCACCTTGATCCGTTCAGCGAGTTCAGGCTCAAGTTCGAGCATGGCCTGGAGACGCTCCAGATTGGCCGGATTCGGCTCGAAAGCGATCACTTCGCACCCGGGATACAATGCCGCGAAAGCCATTGAATGGTAGCCGATGTGCGCCCCCACGTCGAGAATGACCCCTGCGGGCAGTTCCTTGGGAACGACTTCCCAGATGTAGGGATCATAGGACCCCTCGACCATCTCCCGGAAAGCCGGTCGGTGCGCATCAACCGTTATCCGCCTTCCCTTCAACGGGCCACCGGCAACGGTATGCACCGCGACCTGGGAGACAACGCGCTTTGGTCGAGCAGGTTTCAGTGCGCGTAGCAGTATCGGGGGCAGCAGGTCAACGACCAACGACTTCCACTTCATCGTTGCCAATGTAACCTGGGGCGGAGCGCACCCCGCCATTTCTGGAACCACGCACCCTGTCTCGGTCCCTCCATCACTTGGAAACCGAGGGCATCCTCTACGATGAAATGTCGGGCCCCTTTTCGTTGGAACAGGAGGGAGATGCGGTACACGCCGTCGTTCAACAAATCCTCAGGTATGGTGCAACGGACGGTTGTTGGCCCCGGGACCCAGAGCGATGTGCCTATCGACTCCGTCATGTCACTGATGAAGGCGATCACATCATCCTCGGTGTGAACGATCATCTGGATGTTCAGGTCACTATCCGTGATCCCAAGGTTGTCCAGTCGCATCTCCACTTCAACGGGTACGGTCGTCAGGAAGGCCTTCTCCGCAGCTATTGCCCGCACTTCCACAGCACGCAAACGAAGCACATCGGTACCTGGTGCCTCATCCGCCTCCCATACGCGTATGTGGTTCGGCGCATTGGTCTCCGCCAGGTAAGACCGCACCACGTCCGAGGTCGGCCCATCCTCCTGCAGCCTCCCCTGGTCCAACCAGATCACCCGGGAGCACAGGCTCTGGACCGAGAACATGTTGTGGCTTACGAAGAGGACCGTGCGCCCCGAATCCGCTACGGAGCGCATCCTGCCCAGACAGCGCTTCTGGAACTCGGCGTCACCCACCGCAAGCACCTCATCCACGACGAGGATCTCCGGCTCCAGATGAGCCGCCACGGCGAAGCCGAGCCGCACCTTCATGCCGGTGCTGTATCGTTTGATGGGCGTCTCCAGGTGAGGACCGATCCCTGCGAACGCGATGATCTCGTCCAGCTTCGAAGCGATCTCCGCCCGACGCATACCGAGGATCGCACCGTTCAAGTGGATGTTCTCCAGTCCGGTCAGCTCCGGATGGAAACCGGTTCCCACCTCAAGGAGGCTTGAAACACGCCCACGCATCCGGATGCTCCCGGATGTGGGTCTGGTGATACGCGAAAGCAGTTTCAACAAGGTGCTCTTACCGGCGCCATTCCTGCCGATCACACCAACAACCTCGCCTTGATGGATATTGAACGAGACATCCCGAAGTGCCCAGAAATCGCGACCACCGACCCGACCAATGGCAGGGTCGGATATATGACCACGTCCGAACAATCCCGCTATCGTATCACCAAGGGTGCGATGATCGGTCACACCCAAGCGATAGTGCTTGTGCACCCCACGCGCCTCGATGACGTGCTTTGCGCCGCTCATATCACATCAGCGAACGACCGCTGGATCCGTTGGAAAATGACGAGACCGAGGACAAGGATCACGACCGCCATCATCGCGGGGTAGGCGAGCAGGGACCAGTCCATGGGGGTGCCGAGCAATGCGCTCCGGAAGCCTTCGATGATCCCGGACATCGGGTTCAGCACGATCCAATCACGCACCTTGGAACCTTCGGGTATCATGGCGAGGGGAAAGATCACCGGGGAGGCATACATGAGCAATTGCACCCCGAAGGCGACCAGGAACCCGAGGTCACGGTAACGTGCGGTAAGTCCTGCAACGAATAATCCGAGACCCAATGCCAGCATGGCGGTCAGAAGTATGAGAACGGGCAGTGCGACCAGGCCCAAGCCGATGGCCCCGCCATATCCATCGGTGAAGTGGTACACGGTAGCCATCACGCCGAACACCAGCAGCTGAAGCAGGAAACCGACCATCGTGGCAAGGGTGGTCGCGAGCGGAGCCACGAGCCGCGGGAAATAGACCTTGGTCATCAAGGCGGCGTTCCAGACCAGGGTCTGGGAGGTCCGGTTGATCACATTGGCGAAGAACATCCACGGAACGATACCGGCCATGTAGAAGAGAACGGGAGGTGCATCACCAACCTGGCCGCGACCGATGAAGCCGAACACCACTGCGAACACCAATGCGGTGAGCACGGGCTGTATGACCTGCCAGAGCGGACCGAGGACCGATTGTTTATACGTGGCGAGCAGGTCCCTTCTGACAAAGAGCAGGACAAGATCCCGGTACTCCCACACTTCGCCAAGTTCCGTCCTCCACCATGGTGAGGAGGCTTCGACCATTACCTCATGGTCCGATCGTCCGTGGGCACGCTTCATGTGCGGGTGCAGCCCGGATCAGGCCCTTGGGTCCGGTCCGGCTTGGCCGGCATCCTCCTTCTTCTTCCGGGAGGACCGCTTCCCGTAGCCGTAGCCATACCCGTAACCGGTGCCATAGCCGTACGCATACCGGTAGCCGTAACCGTAGTTCGTATTGTAATAGTACTTGCTCTTCTTGATACGGACGCCGTTCAAGATGAATCCCGTGTTCTTGGATGGGTTCGCCTGCAGGACCTCCAAGGCGTTGCTCACGTGATCCTTGCTGGCGAAGCGCGTGTTCACCACGAAGAGCGTCGCATCCGCGAAACGCGCCATCAGCAGGGCGTCGGTGATGAGGCCCACCGGAGGCGTGTCGACCAATACGTAGTCGAACTCCTTCGCGGCTTCCTGGAACAGCTCCTCAAGATGCTTACTGAGGACGAGTTCTGAAGCGTTCGGCGGGGTCGGACCGGAGAGTATCACGGAGAAATTGTCGAACTGGGTTGGCATCACGGCCTGACGCCACTCGAGCTTTCCGACCAGGACCGTGCTCAATCCTTTGGAGCTGGACATGCCGAGACCGGTGGCCACCTTCGGCTTATGCAGGTCCAGTTCGAGCAGCAGGACCTTCTTGCCCGCCTTGGCCAGGATGGCGCTGAGGTTCACGGAACAGAAGGTCTTGCCCTCGTTCGGTCGGTAGCTCGTCACCAATACCACCTTGCCACGGCCTTCCTCCCCGGGGATATACTCCAAATTGGTCCGGACCGTCCGGAAGGATTCGGTGATGGCCGCTTTCGGGTCGCTGTCCACCACCACGTAGTTCTCCTCTGCCTTCTCACTCGTGATGATCTCACCAAAGACCGGCAATGTGGTATGCTCCTTCAACTGGTCTGCATTCTCGATCCGATCATAGAACATCACCCGGATGAAGACGACCAACAGGGATATGACC
>JAGQVR010000165.1:3400-6411 GCA_020437875.1 Flavobacteriales bacterium | reverse complement strand
GAGCGCGGACGCATCACCAAGGACAGCACCATCCTGTGCAATGGCTTCAAGGATGAACGCTACATCAAGGGTATCGGCCGGCTGGCGAACCGCGGATTCAATGTGGTGCCCATCATCGACAACATGGCCGAGATCTACCAGCTCGACGAGGTGATCGAGGGCAACTGCGACATCGGCATCCGCATCGCCGCGGAGGAAGCGCCCAAGTTCGAGTTCTACACCAGCCGGCTGGGTATCGGGTACAAGGACATCATCCCCTTCTACATGCGGAACATCAGCAAGCAGAAGAAGTTCCGCTTGAAGCTGATGCACTTCTTCATCAACACAGGCATCACCGACACCGCGTACTACTGGAACGAGTTGGGCAAGTGCGTGAACGTGTACTGCGACCTGTGGAAGCTCTGCCGCACGTTGGACACATTGGACATCGGCGGTGGCCTGCCCATCAAGAACAGCCTCAACTTCAGCTTCGACACGGACTATATGATCGGCGAGATCGTCGGTCGGATCAAGGACATCTGCGAGGAGAATAAGGTGCATGAGCCGCACATCTTCTCGGAGTTCGGCAGCTTCACGGTGAGCGACAGTGGCGCCACCTTCTTCAGCATCGTCTACCAGAAGAAGCAGAATGAGAAGGAGCGCTGGAACATGATCGACGGCTCATTCATGACCACCCTGCCGGACACCTGGGCCATCAGTAAGCGCTTCATCATGCTCCCGGTGAACAACTGGAACGATGAGTACGAGCGCGTCTTCCTCGGTGGCATGACCTGTGACAGCGACGACTATTACAACAGCGAGCAGCACATCAATGCCATCTATCTGCCCAAGTTCCGGGAGGACCGCAAGCAGTACATCGGCTACTTCAATACCGGTGCCTACCAGGACACCTTGGGCGGTTTCGGCGGGATCCAGCATTGCCTGATCCCGAAGCCCAAGCACGTCCTCATCGACCGGCTGCCTGATGGCACGCTGACGGACAAGGTCTTCGCCGAACAGCAGAGCGCGGAGCGGATGCTCCAGCTGCTGGGCTATCTGCCGATGGAGGAGCCGGTCCGGAAGTGAACATCATGTGCCGATAATGTTTGGGACAGGATACTTGCTCCTGCACCTGCTCCTTGCATTTCTCCCGCACTTCTATATTTCACCCCCGTAAGCAGCATCATGAGCGATCGACCGATAAGCAGCTTCATCGAGAAGCACTACCTGCACTTCAACGCCGCCGCCCTGGTGGACGCGGCGAAGGGCTATAAGGAACACCTGTCCCAGGGCCGGAAGATGATGGTGACCCTCGCCGGCGCCATGAGCACGGCCGAGCTGGGCAAGATCCTGGCCGAGATGATCCGCCAGGGCAAGGTGGACATCATCAGCTGTACCGGTGCCAACCTGGAGGAGGACGTGATGAACCTCGTGGCGCACGACCACTACGAGCGCGTGCCCAACTACCGCGACCTCACCCCACAACAGGAGCGCGATCTGCTGGACCGCGGCATGAACCGCGTGACGGATACCTGCATCCCGGAGCATGAGGCTTTCCGCCGTCTGGAGAAGCATGTGGTGGACCTGTGGACGGCGGACGACAAGAGCGGAAAGCGCCGGTTCCCGCACGAGTACTTCTACGAGATGATCAACTCGGGCGTCCTGAAGCAGTATTACCAGATCGATCCGAAGGACAGCTGGATGGTGGCCGCCGCGGAAAGGAACCTGCCGATCATCTGCCCCGGCTGGGAGGACAGCACCCTGGGCAACATCTTCGCGGGGCACTGCCTCAGCGGTGATTGCAAGCCCGGCATGATGAAGAGCGGCATCGAATACATGATGTTCCTGGCCGAATGGTACACCGCCAACTGTGGGGATGCCGGCATCGGTTTCTTCCAGATCGGAGGTGCATCGCCGGGGATTTCCCCATCTGTGTCGTCCCCATGCTGCACCAGGACCTGCAGCGGGACAACATCCCCTTCTGGAGCTATTTCTGCCAGATCAGCGACAGCACCACCAGCTACGGCAGCTACAGCGGCGCCGTGCCCAATGAGAAGATCACCTGGGGGAAACTCGACATCGACACGCCGAAATACATCATCGAAAGCGATGCCACTATCGTGGCGCCCCTCATATTTGCGTACGTCCTCGACATGTGACCCATGCAACGCCTGATCCGCTCGTTCAACACCCTTACCGATGCGCTGAAGGAGACCCTTCAGGAGCAGTACCCCGATGGGATCGACTCCACGCACATCAAGACCATCCCTACTGCCAAGGGGGACATGCTCCGTGTGATCGAACTGCGCACTCCCGACGCGCTGTACCTGATCAAGATCAACCCCGAGAGCCGGGAGGAGATCGAACAGTTCCTCGATCAGGAGGATGGCGGAGGCGCTAATGGGGATGATGGGGATGACGGCCCGGACCTGGAGGGTGCCGAAGGTGGGGATGACGACAACGATGACATGGACGACGCCGACGACGATGGAGATGATGACGGTGATGACGACGAAGGAGGCGACGCGGATGATGGCGGGGATGATGATGACGAGGATTGACGTCCCCGCTGTGAACAGGTGACCATGGGATCCTGAACGAATGAGCGCCTCCGGAACACCGGGGGCGTTCTTAATTTGGACTGGCACAACGCCCGACCCATGCACGGCAACTTCCACCTCGCCTTCGCCACCACGGACCTGAAGCGCATCAAGGCCTTCTATGGCAAGTTCCTCGGTTGTGCGGAAGGACGCAGCGCAGAGACCTGGGTGGACTACGACTTCTTCGGTCACCAACTCACCATCCAGGAAGTGCCCGTCACCTACCGGACAGCCCGGGTGTACAATCCGAAGAGCACCATTCCCAGCAACCACTGGGGCATCGTACTGGGCATGGATGATTGGACGAAGTTGCGCGACAAGTTCGTCAAGCTGGGCCATCCCTTCTTCATCGAACCGCAGACCGTTATGAAGGGCGAAGTGGGCGAACAGGTGAGCATGTTCATCGAAGACCCGGACGGCCATGCGATCGAA
>JAGQVR010000165.1:0-3301 GCA_020437875.1 Flavobacteriales bacterium | reverse complement strand
TTCAAGGCGTTCGCGGATCCCGCTGGTCTTTTCCGGAAGGCATGACGGCACGTGGTGCCATCGTCCTGTTGCTGTTCGGCCTCGCGATCGGGATCGTTGGGAACATGTTCAGGCTGCAGCATTGGCCCTATACCGGTGCGCTGACGATCGGCGCAACGATGATCCAGGCGATCGCAGTGTTCGTGTTGATGGTGAAGGTGTCGCGCTATCCAGGCTTCAAGGACTTCCTTGACAGTTAGCGTTACCATGTTGATCGGTCGGCATTCCATCTTCAAATACCGACGACCGTGAAGACCCGCACCGCCCTTTCCCTCCTATTCATCGGCCTCGCCGTCCTCGCGCTCGGCGGCATGTTCAAGATGCTGCACTGGCCCTCGGCCAATATCCAGCTGATGCTGGGCACCTTGGCGCAGGTGACCGCATTGGTGGCCTTGGCGCTCAACGTCTCGCGCCGCCGGAACGTGAAGGAGTTGCTTGAGCGCTGATCTGCGCTGATGATGATCAGTAGGTGCGGTGGGATGCAAGCGCACCCACCGCATCGTAACGCGTGCCGTGCGTCAGACGCCCCGACGAATAGCTCAGCTGACCCATGGGCAGGTCCTGTGCGTCGCGGAACTCCCACACACCCTGCCGCTCGCCATTGCGGAAGCCGGCCCGGGTGAGCAAGGCACCGGTATCGCTGTACTGCTTCCAGATGCCATCACGACGACCATTGCGGAAACAACCCACCTCCTTCACCTGCCCGTTCTCATGGTAGGTGATGAAGTGGATCCGCCCACCGTCGCTATACCGCGTTGAGCGCAGGGTCCCATCCGGCCAATGCTCCTGTTCGAGCAGGGTCTGGCCGTTCACGACCATCAACATCGTAGCGGCGAGCAGGGTGAGGAACAGGCGCATCTTTCGAGGTGCTATGCACCAAAGATAGCACACGGTTCACCAATAGTTCACATTGACTTAACATTGGAACCATCAACGCCCTCCGGTGGATATCAGGGAGTTGCACCCGCTACCATTCAGAACGAGAGGCGCCCCTGCTGCTCCATGGCCATGCGCAGCTGCCCCACCTCCTTGCGGAGTTCCACCACACTGCGGGCCAGTTCGTCCCGGCTCAGGTTGGGCTCGGGCAGTTCGGCACTGATGAAGTGCACGAACTTCCAGATCTCCAACACGTTGGCCACCTGCACCTCGTACGGGGTATAAAGCGGATTGGTGCTGCACAACAACAGCGTGCCCTTCTCCTTCACCTGGTTGTACACCACCTTGAACACGATGCCATCGTCCTTGGTGACCACGATGTAGGGCTGCCCGTCGCGGATGGTCTGCCAGTTCTGGACGTACTCGCCCGTGACCCAGGAACCATCGTTCACCGGCGGCATGCTGTCCCCGCTGATCTGAAAGGTGCGGTACTTGCGGTCCCTTGCCAGAAAGGGCATCTGGAAGGTGGGCAGGATGCTGATGTACTCCGGGTCGGCGTAACCCAGCGCATAGCCGGCCTTGGCCTTCTCGGGCACCAGTTCCACGTTCTCGCGATCATCGCGATCCACGGTGGTGGCCAGTACGCGCAGGCGCCGACCACTGAGGTCGATGTCACCGCCGCGTTCCAGGATGCCGAGCTGGCTATCGCTCAAGGCCGTGAGGTCATCGCGCAACAGCTTGTCGACACTCACCTTGAAGTACTCGCTCATGCGCACGAGCAGGTCGAACGAGGGTTCGGCGCTGCCGTTCTCGTAGCCGCTGTAGCTGGAGCGTTTCACATCGAGGGCCACGGCCGTTTCCTCCTGCGAGCGGCCCCGGCGGCTGCGCAGCAGTTTGATGTTGGATCCGAAGACTGGGTTCGCCATGATCGTGGAGGTTGTTGATGACCCTTAATTCCGCAAGGTCGGTGAGAAGATCTGTTCCAGGTCGTTCAAGGTGGATGCGATGTCCATGCCTTCGCCGGACCGTTGACCCAGGCGCTCCAGGCGCAGCAAGAGGTCCTGGTTGCTGACGAGCACCTGGCGCATGCGCACGAAGAGCGCCATGATGCGCACGCTGATGGCCACGGCGCGCTCGCTGCCCACCACGCAGGCCAGCATGAGCACACCGGCCGCCGTGAAGGCCCGTGGCGCTTCGCCCACATGCCGACGCACCGTAACAGGCAGCGCTTCCACCTCCTCCGCGCTCAACTGGAACAGCGTGTGGCCCGGGAAACGGCTCGCATGGCGATCCACCTGCTGGTGCAGGGTCGGAAGGTCCACACCGTACAATGTGGCGAGGTCGCTCTCCAGCACCACGAACTCCCCGCGCAGGGTATGGGTGCGCCGGACGAGCCCTTCATCCGGAAAGGGGTTCACCCGGTAGCCGAAGGGTGGCTCCTGCACCCGTGCAGGCGTTGGATCGGAGGTGTATGTGTACGGCATGGGATGGATGGTCTATGTTCAGTGGTCGGATGGTTTGAAGCCGATGGGCCTGCCGGGCCGTTGTGCCGGAGAGACCAGCGCGGTGAGATGATCGAAGATGGCCTGGATCTCCTCATCGTGTGTGGAGAGGCGCCCCTCCAGTTCCTCCAGCTTCTGCAGCACTTCGTGGTGGGTGAGCAACAACTCGCGCATGCGGGTGAAGACCCGGATGATCCCGCTGAGGCGGGACAGGTTATGGATGCTCACAGCAATGGCCTGATCGCTGCGGATCACATTGGCGAGCATGAGGATGCCATGCTCGGTGAAGGCGAATGGTTGGTACTTGGCATGCCCACCTTGCTTTAAGATCACAGTTTGTGATCTTAAAGCCTTGTTCTCTTCCAAGGTCAACTCGATCATGAAGTCCTCCGGGAGCCGTTCCCTGTTCCGGCGTACGGCTTGCTTGAGCACACGCACCTCCACCCCATACAACTCGGCAAGGTCGCGGTCCAGCAGGATCCGCTGACCACGCACCTGATGGATACGCTGGATGATGGCCGCATCAGGCGGCGCCACCGGGATGTATGGGGCAGGGGGCTCCATGGCCTGAGCTATGTGCACGCCGTTCATGGAGCAGATGGTTTGAAGCCGATGGGCCTGCCGGGCCGCTGTGCCGGAGAGACCAGCGCGGTGAGATGATCGAAGATGGCTTGGATCTCCTCATCGTGTGTGGAGAGGCGCCCCTCCAGTTCCTCCAGCTTCTTTAGAGGATGCCCCTGATCATCCTTCGGGCTGCGCCAAGGTCTTTTGCGCCCATACTTCGTTGCTCGACCCTCACATAGCCACCGGCTATGCTGCGGTCTCGCTCCTCGGCTGGCCACAAAATCCTCCTGGCTCGCTTCCAAAAATGATCCAGGGACATC
>JAGQVR010000164.1 GCA_020437875.1 Flavobacteriales bacterium | reverse complement strand
GTGAGCAGGGCGAGGCTGCAATCGCCGGGCAATGGCCGGTTCGCATCGCGCACCTCACCGTTCACTTTCGCACCGAGCACGTTGCGGGCCAGGCCTTCGCTGATGCTCTTGGCCACGTCCATCGCCGTTGCGCCTTGGTCGTAGCTCCGGACGGAACCGTCCGGCAGGGTCACATTGATCTTCATCCGTACGCCATGCCACCATACGAGCGGTGGACAAGGGCCGGCAAATGTAGCGTTCCTACCGGTGTTGGCTTAGGAACGGACAGGATGTGAAGGAGGTCGCGATCACTGATCGCAACGGAGCAAGAGCAACTCGTCGACCGACCGGTCTCCCAGGTCGCGGGCCTGTTGCAAGGCATAGCAGCCTTCCTGCTTGCGCCCTTGGCGGAAATACAGCACCGCGAGCGCCCCATAGGCCTTGTCCAGGGTGGGGTCCAGGTCGATGGCCTTCTCCAGATCCGCGATGGCACGGTCGTCATCGTGGGCGACGCTGCGTGCGATGCCCCGGTCGCACCAGGCCATGGCGTTGTAACCGGCGATCTCCACCAGGTGATCATAATGGCCGAGCGCCCCGGGGATGTCCTGGGCGGCCATGGCCATGTGGCCCAGCTCGGATAGTGCCTGTTCAGTGGCTGGACCGTTGGCATGGGTGCCGACCACGCGGTAGAGGTCGGTGGTGGCCTTCTCCTTGTCACCGAGTACGGCATGTACCTCTGCGCGGCGCAGCATGGCGTGTACATCACGCGGTTCCATCGTCAGGAGGTGGTCCAGGTCACGCAAAGCCCCGTCATTGTCGCCAAGGGCCATCTTGTTCACAGCCCGGTAGTACCAGGTCTTGGCATTGTTGGGAGCCTCGGCCACGGCCTTGTCCAGCGCGACCGCTGCGGCGGCGTGGTCGGCCTTCCGCATGGCGGACATGCCGGCAAGTAGGGGTTCGTCCTGTGCTATTGCGGAAAGGGTGAACCCGAGGAAGAGGAGGATGGTCCAGTGCTTCATGACAGCCGTGGTACGGGATGGCTCCGGAATAGTTCCGATCCGGTTGTTGGAAAAGTCCGTCCGACCGGCCTGCAGTGTGGGCTCCATGCTGCGGATCTTTCGACCACCAAGCCATTCCGGCCATGCTCATCAATAGCGAACCCATTTCGGAGGACCTCGGTCACCTCTTCCTTCGCCTCGGTGCCGGTGGCACCATGTTCTGGCAGCATGGTTGGCCCAAGCTCATGGCCTTCGGGGACAAGGTGGACTCCTTCGCCGATCCCTTCGGTCTGGGGCCCGCGTTCAGCCTCGTGCTGCTCCTCATTGCCGAAGTGGTCTGTTCGGCCTTGGTGGTGCTCGGTCTCTGGACCCGGGCGGCGGTCATTCCGCTCATCATCGCGATGGCTGTGGTCGTCTTCATGGTGAAGGGCGACGCGGCCTTCGCTGAGAAGGAACTGGCAGCGGTCTACCTCATGGCCTTCATCGCCCTGCTCTTCACTGGCAGCGGACGCTATGCCGTGGACCGGATCTCCTTCGGCTAGGCGAGTGCCGAAAGGTCCGCGAGCCAGGCATCCAGCAAAGTCGATTCCTCCTGTCCGATGAGCCCCATGGCCATGAACTCCGCATAGCAGGCCTTCATGTTGGCCCCGATGTGCTCTGGTCCGGGCTTCAGTTCCAGGGAGCAAAGCCGTGCGGCGATCGCCTTGTTGTGCTGGTAGCCGATCAGTTCATCGGCGAAGTCCTTCATCAGGTCGTGGGCATTGCGCTCCTGCCATACCGTGGCATTATGGAAGAGCACGTCCCAGCCGTTCTCCCAGCAGATGCGCACCGCCACGTAGCTTCGCCAGATGTCCGTCATCCGGAAACTGCAATAGGACGGCAGGTAGAGCAGGGGGAAGGCCTCCCGGAACCAGGTCGTGTTCTGCGAATTGAAAGGGCACAAGGCACCTGCACCGAGGGAAACGGGTTCCTGCCTCGCTTCGAAATCCAGTGGCAATCGGCCCACCAGGCGATAGATCGCGTCCACATCCGGGTTCTCGTCCGCCAAGCCCTGCTGTATCGGACAATCCTTCCCAGAGCTCATCGGCAGGGCCGGAAGGGCATCCTGCAAATGTTCCAACGGAAAGCCCCGCGGCCAGATGGCTTGATCGCTGAAGTAGCGGTAAAGGTTCACCCAGCCCGTTCCTTGGAATGAGCCCGTACCATGTCGGCGCTGACGCGCATCCCAGAACTCAGCCCGGGGGAAATTGTCGTCGTCCGACTCCAGGATAACCTGCGCACCCTGCTTGATCGCCTGCAGATAACCCAGGTTCTTGCGCCCATAATGCCTTTCGGGTAACAGGCGGGCCAGGGCGAAGGGCATTTCGCGCTGGCGCCCCAGGCTCCAAAAGTCGCAACCGGAAAGATCGAAGTCGGCCGGGGAGGGCTTGTCCCCGATCAGGATGAAGTCGATGGCGTGCGCGGAGCAGCCTTCAGCGAAGGCGCGCAACACCGCGTTCGGCGCTGCGATGGAAGTGATGACAAGCGCGGTATCAGACATCCTCAGAGGTGCGGAGCCCTGAAAAGGAGCCGCAGTTTGAAGTAATGCATCAGCACACGGATGCTATCTCCGATGGCCCGCTGGGATACCCTTGGGCTGGGGGCCTTGTAGTGGATGGGTATCTCGGCGAAACGCGAACGCCGCAACAGGTAACGCAGCTCCGTCTGGTAGAAGTGCGCCTTCGACAACAAAGGGTAGGACAGGAATCGCCCGACGATCACCCGGTGGAAACCCTGGTAGCCGGAGGTGGTGTCGTACATACGCGTGCCAAGCAACACATTGCTGAGTATGGTCCCAACTTTGGAAAGGACCGTTCGTCTCAGGTTCGATTCCGTGATCGATCCCCCATTGATGAAGCGACTCCCGAAGGCGCATTCGTTCCCCTCGTTCAAGACGCGCAGGAACATCGGTATGGCCCGCGGGTCGTGCGACAGGCCGGCGTCCATCTCGATGATGATGGCGTGACCGTTCCCATACGCTTCACGGTAGCCCCGGAGGTAGGCGTCCACCACGTTCCGGTTCTCGGGTGCCCAGATGGCCTTGAATCGCTTGTCCTGCGCAGCGAGCTCCTGGCTCAACTCCAAGGTCCGGTCCTTCGAGACCTTGTCCACCACGAGGTAGACAGTTCCTGAACCGAGTCGATCAAGAGTGGACCGCAGCGCGGCGATGAAGGGCGCGAATTCACCTTCCTCGTTCGCAAGCGGGATCACCAACGCCCAATCGTCACCTTTGGTCATGGCGGGCGAAGGAACGAAGTTCGTAGCGATCGGATGTCCTGACGTCGCCGATCGGATGGAAGTCTCGGTCCGCCATCCAATCGACGAAGGGCTGGGCTGGCCGGCTGTCGATGGCCAGGTGCAGGAAGACCACGCGGTCCTTGTCCATCAGGTCAGGTCGCTCGCGACCCATGATGTAAAGAGGAAGTTCGCCCGGTAACTGACGAGAGATGCGCGGCAGGGCGGTCCGCTTGGCCTCGTCAGTGACCAGCAGGTCACTACTGGCGATGACCGTGTCCCATTCCGGCGGTATGGCCGGTAACAGGTACTCCGAACCACGAACCCCGGAGTAGAAAGCGATGGTCAACTGTACGAGGTAGAGCCCGAGCAGGATCCGCCGAAGCGCTCGATCCGCCACCGTGGCCAGGATGCCGGTGCAGAAGACCGCCAGGAACGGCCAGAGATAGGCGAAATACTGTTCACCCACGGCTTGCGCTGGGCTCACCCCGATGAGGAACAGGACCACGGTGAAGAAGGACCACCAGCCGAAGGTCACCAGGAGATACATCTGTTCCGGTGTTCGCGCGAGGGGAGCTCGTCCGCTGCGCCGCCACTGCCAGGCGGAGTAGCCGATGCCCAGGCCGCATAGGGCGAGCAGCAGGTAGCGCATGGCACGTGCTTCCGTGAAGAACTGCATCGAGGCGTAGAACACGCCTTTGAACCGTTCGAGATGCTCCACCGGCTCCGGGACATCGCGTGGTCGATCACCATAGCTTGTGAGGAAGGTGATGAACTCAGGGTACAGGACGAGCATGCCCACCAGGGATCCCAGCAGGCTGGCCACGTACTGCCGCGTTCGACGACCCAAGCCATGTTCCCAGAGAACCAGGGCGGTACCCGGCAGCAGGAGGAAGGGGAAGTACAAATGGGTGAGCAGACCGAGCATATTCACCACCGCGAAGCCGGTCCACACGGTGCGCGAAGGCTGGCCGTTGATCACACGCAGGCCCAGGAGATAGGAGGCCAGGGCGAGCGCGGTCAACAATTGGTACGGGCGTGCTTCCAGATCGATCTGCACAACAGCAGGGGATAGGTACCATGCCACCGCGGCAACATAGGGTGCGATAGGCCCGGGCAAGACGCTGCGGGCGAGCCGGAGAACGAGGAACAGCGCCGCGATGCCGAAGAGGATGTTGAGGTAGGCTCCTGTTGCCGCTCCTGTTCCCCACAGCACATGCATGATGTGGAGCAGCCAGAAGTAGAACGGCGGGTGGACATCGTACAAGGCCATGTCCATCGAGACCGTATGGAATGCGAAGGATACCGGTCGTTCGTAGAAACGCTGGATGTCCGCTACGGTGAGCGGCATGTTCACCATTCCGCCGATCTCCGTTTCCCAGATCCCTGCCGTCGCTGAAGCGCACATGTACGACACGCTCTCGTCGTTCGAGAGGCTCTTCTTCCACGTCGCGACCGCGTAGAACCGATAGGCGATGCCCAGGACCAGAAGCCCGATCAGGGCATATCGCCAGATGCGCGTGGACGGGTTCTCCATGGGAAGACGGCAGGCAAGTTTATCGATCCGCACCCAGCCGGGCCCGTTGCTGACATGTTGCGTTCCTTTGAAGCGAAGAATAAGCCATGCCAACACAGGAAGAGTTCAGCAGTACCATGCAGGCCGGTTACACCACCAAGGGTGGTCATCTGGTCCTCGGTGGCGCCATGTACCAGGGTGAGGTGCCTGCCGGCTGCCATGTAGCCATTCCGCTGCGCACCATGAACCGCCACGGTCTCATCTGCGGGGCCACGGGAAGCGGGAAGACGAAGACCCTACAGGTGATCGCGGAGCAGCTCGCACTGAACGGTGTGCCCGTACTGCTCATGGATGTGAAGGGGGATCTGAGCGGTCTCGCTGCTCCTGGCAGCACCAATGAGAAGATCGCCGCGCGTCATGCGAAGCTCGGTCTTCCCTACGAGCCTTCGGCGATGCCGGTGGAACTGCTCAGTCTGAGCGACGAACCCGGCGCACGGCTCCGTGCCACCGTGAGCGAGTTCGGCCCGGTGCTGCTGGGGCGTATCCTCGACCTGAACGACACCCAGCAGAGCGTGCTGGCGCTGGTATTCAAGTATTGTGATGACAACGATTGGGCGCTCATCGACCTGAAGGACCTGCGCCGCGTGCTGCAGTTCGTGACCGACGAGGGCAAGGACGAGATCAAGAAGCAGTACGGGCAGGTGAGCCCGGCCACCGTCAACATCATCCTGCGCAAGCTCATCGAGATCGAACAGCAGGGTGCCGACCGCTTCTTCGGCGAACGGAGCTTCGAGGTGGACGACCTGCTCACCACCAAGGATGACAAAGGCGTGGTCAGCATCGTGCGCCTCACCGACATCCAGGACCGGCCGAAGCTCTTCAGCACCTTCATGCTCTGCCTGTTGGCCGAGATCTACAGCACCTTCCCCGAGGTGGGTGATCCCGAGAAGCCGAAGCTGGTGATCTTCATCGACGAAGCCCACCTGATCTTCAATACGGCGTCCAAGGCCCTGTTGGACCAGATCGAGACCATCATCAAGCTGATCCGCTCGAAAGGGGTCGGGGTCTACTTCTGCACCCAGGATCCCAGCGACGTTCCGGAAAGCGTGCTTGGCCAGCTCGGCCTGAAGGTGCAACATGCCTTGCGCGCCTTCACCGCCAAGGACCGGGCCACCATCAAGAAGACCGCCCAGAACTACCCGCTCACGGACCACTACGACACTGAGGCGCTGATCACCTCGCTCGGCATCGGGGAAGCACTGGTAACGGCCCTGAGCGAGAAGGGCACTCCGACGCCACTGGCCCACACCTTGCTCCGGGCACCAGTGAGCCGGATGGACGTCCTCAGCGACCTCGAGATCGGTGGTTTGTTGGCACAGAGCCGGATCGCTTCCAAGTACAACGAGGTGATCGACCGGGAGAGTGCTTTCGAGATCCTGGAGGAGCGACTCAAGCGGAAGCTGAAGGAGGAGGAGAAGCCCACGTCCGCTCCGGAGCGCGAGCGCAGGACCCGCGAGGAGCCGAGCACCTTGGAGAAGGTGAGCAAGAACACCATGGTCCGTCAGTTGGGGAATACCGTCCTGCGCGAGTTCACCCGTGGCCTGCTGGGCATGCTCGGTGTGAAGCCGACACGCAGCCGCACCACCAAGCGATGATCATGATCCGGA
>JAGQVR010000163.1 GCA_020437875.1 Flavobacteriales bacterium | reverse complement strand
GCATCGGTATGGAGGTAAGCGCCGCGAACGAAAAGGTGGTCGGCTTCTTGCATGACAAGGCGGTGAAGACCTCGCCCTTGCTCTCACGACCCGTGGTGGCCGAACGCGACGAGCGCACGCAACGGATCAACGCCGCGATGGAGCGGTTGATCAAGGACCAGGTGGAGCGGGAGGAGTGATCTGCTGCCGATCTTCACAGCCCGATGGAACAGGTACCCTTCGTGCTCTCCGGTGGCGGTGCCCGCGGCGTGGCACACATCGGCGTGCTGGACGCATGCGCCGAGGCTGGCATCCTTCCCTCCGCCATCAGCGCAACAAGTGCAGGTGCACTGGTGGGTGCCTTTATCGCTGCAGGCTGGTCGCCCAAGGAATTGTCCCGCTTGGTGCGTGATGAGTGGGGCCTGCACTTGACGCGCTGGCGCGTGCTGCGGGGCGATCGGCTCACTCAACGCAGCATCGGCGACCTGCTCGAGGCACACCTCGGCGCGTCCACCTTCGAGGGGTTACGCATCCCCTTCCACGTCAGTGCGACCGACTTCGTCACCGGTGCGCAATGCATCTTCAGCAGTGGTCCATTGGTGCCTGCTTTGCTCGCGGCCAGCGCGGTCCCCGTGGTCTTTCCCGCGATGGTGATCGATGGGGTGCCCTATGTGGACGGCGGTCTCAGCAACAACCTGCCCATCGAGCCCTTCACCGATCGTCGCGCCGAGACCATCGCGGTGTACGTGAACCCATTGCCACCCTGGAAGGACCGACGTCGCGTGGCCGCCACGATCGACAGGGTCTTCCACCTCAGCTTCCGGCCGATGGTGGCCCGCAGCGCTGCAGGTTGCCGGCTCTACATCGAACCACCGGAGCTTGCGCGCTTCGGCATGTTCGACCTCAGGCACCTGGCCGAGATCGAGCGGGTGGGGTATGCGTATGCGAAGGAGGTGCTCGCCAAGGGGTGATCCCGTTCAACGGATCTGGACGCTGTGCTTCTTCCACCGGTCCATGTGAGATTCAACGCCTGGACTTCACGACCCCCGTCCGATACAGATCAAGCGCGGCGTCCAGGATCACGCGGATCCGATCGACCGGGATATCCTTGGTCGGGTCCACCCGCAGGATCTTCATGCGGGCCCGGTCACCGGTCTCCAGCTCCGGGTGCTCAAGGTGCCGACCTTCCACGAAGAGGATGTACGGGTCCTTGGTCTGCTTGTCGGTCCACAGGTAGCAGAACGCGGTCTTACCGTAGCAGAAGCAAGGCATGCCATACTTCACGGTCTGGTTCACCAATGGGTCTTGATCGAGGATGATCCAGCGCAAGGCGAGCAGGCAACTCCTGGCCGGTTCCTCGAAGTTCGCATAGCTCGCAGCCAACTCGCGCAGCATGGATCAAAGCTATCGGACCAGATCAGCCATCATGCCCGGGACCTTGACCGAAGAGGAGCGCACCCTATTTCCACACGAGCAGGATCAGTCCGCCCGTGATCAGCAATGTGGCTGCTGCAACACGCCAGGTGAAGGGCTCCTTCAGGAAGAGGAAGCAGAGCACCAGCGTCACCACGATGCTCGCCTTGTCGATGGCGTTCACCACCGAGACCTCACCGATCTTGATGGCGCGGTAGTAGAACAACCAGCTGAGGAAGGTGGTGAGCCCGGAGAGGCCGAGGAAGAGCAGGTCGCGACCGGTGAGCAACTGCAGCTTGCCGACCAGCCGGAAGGCGAAGGCGTTGCCCCAGACCAACAGGAAGATCAAGCTCGTGCGCACGACCAGGGCCACATCGCCGCTCACGTTCCGCATGCCCAGCTTGGCGATCACCGCCGTGACACCGGCGAAGAACATGGCGAGCAGGGCGTAGCCGATGGAGCGGTCCATGGGGTGAAGTTCGGACATCGCCCGGACCAAGGATGCGGATGGTCAAGGTGCTCGCCAGCCGCAAGGTGTCATGGGCAGGGAACATCGCCCGGTGCGGGAGTCGTGCATCCCGCATGTATCGTGCTCCATCTGTTAGGATAAAGAGCGGACGCTCATCGCTCCACCAGCACTGGCAACGAGAGGCGCTCGTTCGCACCGGTCACCTCGATCAGCACCAGCGAGGCATCGGAGGGCAGTTGCCCCGCCGCCAAGGGCAGCGTCCGCGTTTCGTTGGTGGTCATGTTGCCCTCGAGCAGGGTATCGTGCACACGACCCAAGGCATCGATGACACGAATGCGCACGCGCTGGTCCAGTCCGCTGCGCACCGTGATCATGGCGTTCTCCGTCATCGGGTTCGGGGTGATCGTCACCTCCACCTCGGAGGCCACGTCACTGGTGTCCACGGGCAGCACGCACGCACCGAGGTGGCATCCGTGCGCCAGATGGGCCGGAACACCGTTCTCACTGATGCAGATGGTATGGGCGTTGGCCGGGTTGCCCGGCGGGATGTGGCACACCGCGACCTTGTTCAGGCTGTTGCCACAGCGCACATCAACCACGTTGACGAAGACGGAATCGGTCGAGGTGCAAGCCGTGTCATCCGCGAGGGTGACGAAGTACCAGGAACTGGCCGTATCACACACGGTGATCGAGGCGCTTGTGCTTCCAGTGCTCCACACCAGTTGGGTAGGGCTTGCCCCGGTGACAACCGGTTGCAGCGTGGTGCAGGCCAGCGGGTCATAGCCGTAGTACAGGGTGACCGTATCGTTCGGCAGGTCAATGGAGCACTGGGCCTGAGCGGAAAGGCCGGTGGACAAGATGAGGATAAGGACCGGTAGGGTCAGCTTCATTGTTGTTCCAAAGTTACGGAAGGGGGCGAGGTAGGTCAACTCTTGGGAAGCGACAGCAAAGCCACCTATCCATATATTCGAATTGCTTGGTTCATCGGACATGCAAGCGAAAATCCACTCAAACCTTCGGTCATGGTGCTTCCCACTGGTGGCCGCCATGCACCTCTGCCTGCACGGTCAAGCCGGTTCGAACGACGTATCGTTCAATACAGCTGATAAGGGTTATGCGAACCATGGAACGGGTAATGTTCATGATATGGCTCAGCAACCCGATGACAAGATCGTCATAGTGGGTTCTTTGGGGAGTTATAATGGTGTTACAAGGGAGTATATCGCGAGAGTAAATAGCGATGGAACCCTGGATAGCTCCTTTGCGCCGGTGCAGATAGCGAATGCCTATGCTCCAACAGCTGTCGCGCTGCAGTCAGACGGAAAGATCCTGGTCGGAGCGGATAACTATCGAGGCTTGGTCCGCCTGAACACTGATGGAACGACGGATGCATCGTTTCCGACTGGAGTATTAGTGAACTTCCAACCTAACGCAGGTGGGTCTGTGCATGATGTGGTAGTCCAATCCGATGGTCGCATACTGGTTGGTGGCTTCTTCTCGTACTACAATTTTGGCGCGTGCAATTCATTGATCCGGCTTCTACCTGATGGCACTAGAGATCCGACATTCACTGCAGCTATTGGTTGCTACGGGGTCATGGAGATCGAAGTTCAACCGGATGGGCGCATCATCATAGTCGGCTATTTCACAACGTACGGGGGAGTGGCCAGAATGGGCGTGGCTCGTCTGGAGCAGGACGGCACCTTGGATACGACATTCGATGCCGGGTCCGGAGGCAACGGCCTGGTCAGTTGCATTCGGCTACAGGAGGATGGGCGGATCCTGTTGGGTGGAGATTTCACGTCTTTCAATGGCGTTCCGTGCGAGCGCATCGTCCGACTTGACCATAGTGGGAACGTCGAGCCGACCTTTTTCACAATCCCGGGAGCCAATGGAGCGATCAAGGATATAGCGATCGATGATGTCGGATCGATATTATGCGTAGGTGAATTCACCATGTTCGGTGGTGCACAACGCGGTAGGATCGGACGTTTGCGGGCAGATGGCACACTTGACCAGACTTTCAATGACCAGATCGGATCGAACAATACATTGAACTGTGTGCTTAGCCGATCAGATGGAACGGTCGTTATCGGTGGAGCGCAGTTCCGTTATGGCTCCTTGGTTCGAAGGGGACTTACACGACTACTTCATAATGGCTCTGCGGATGAGGACTTCAATCCAACGGTGTCCGCGAACAGCAGCGTGGCATCCGTCCTTCTGACGAGCGGTGGGAAGGTCCTTATCGCTGGTGGATTCACGGCATATGGGGGAGTGGCAAGAACGAGAATAGCGCGATTGATGCCTAATGGCGAATTGGATCGGACCTTCGATCCTGGTAGCGGCCCTGATCACGGCGTGTGGAAAGCTGCGATGCAGGTAGATGGACGGGTGCTCATCGCAGGAGAGTTCACGAATTATGGTGGTACACCTTGTAATGGTCTGGCGCGCATCCTTGAGACTGGTAGTATCGATACAACATATCGAATTGGAACTGGGGCCGCAGGTCAGGTTGTATGCGTGGCCGTTGGCCCCGATGACAAGGCTCTTGTCGGAGGTCTCTTCCAATCGTTCAACGGCCTCGTCCGGAAACGGCTGGTGCGACTTGGGTCGGACGGAAGTGTGGATGTTACCTTCGATCCAGGTTCCGGCCCGAACAGCACACCTTGGGATTTCGCATGGCAGCAGGATGGTCGCATCATAATGGTCGGTGGTTTCACCAGCTATGATGGCACGCCTTGTGGGCGGATCGTACGATTGTTCCCGGATGGGCGCTTAGATCGGAGTTTCTCCACCGGGTTGGGAGCCGATGATCGGATCATGAGCGTGGCTGTCCGACACGATGGGACGATCTTCATTGGTGGCTACTTCCGAAACTTCAATGGGGTTCCTTATTGTGGAATAATGCGATTGCATCCGAATGGTGAACCGGACTTGAGTTTTGATGTTGGATCGGGCGTCGGAGGTAATGTCCCAGGTTCAGCAAGGGTCTATTCGATCATTCCGCAGCCTTGGGACAATGTCATCATCGCTGGAGAGTTCACCACATTCGATGGGTTTCAGGCCAACAGAATAGCAAGGCTCAGGAATGACGGCAGCTTGGATGATTCCTTCCGGTCGGCCGCTGGAGCGAATGGCATGATATCGAGCGTGGCATTGCAGGCCGATGGTAGGATCCTGCTCGGTGGTTCTTTCACGAGCTATGATGGTGCGCCAAGGAGCTATGTGGCCAGGGCCAATGGTGATCGCGTTCCTGGTATTCACAGCCCGCTGTTGCTTTACCCCAATCCGATCTCCGCAAGTGGTGATCTATCGATCGAATGGGCGCAGGGTTACTTGCCAAGCAATGGTGAGAAGTTGCATCTGGTCGTGACGGATATGACCGGTCGCATTGAACGAACACTGGACCTTGCCAATGAGGTGACATGGCGGTCATTGAATGCACCCGCTACCCCTGGTTGTTATCACATTGGCCTTTGGCTTGGTCCCGAACTTAGGATCGGAGGCCGGTTCATCGTCGAATAGAAGGGTCATTCGGAAAACGTCAAATGGAAGCAGGCTGATGCTGTTCTCTTACAGTCCGTTTGTGTTCGTGGCACCTTTTCCAACCTCAACGAGGTACTACTTCCGCTCTATGCATCCGACCATGGACTCGGGCCTTGATCGCGACCACGAATTGTGGAAGCGCCACGCTACCTCCGACACGGGGGCGCTTTCTTGATTATCGCGGCAATGGGATAGTGTGATATCATGCCAAATGAAGAGCAGTCTTCTGAAATGTGGATGACCGAAGTGTAGATGGCGTCCTGGTTCATACGGAATGCATGACGCATCGATCAAGAACTGTTGAACAGGATCACCCGACCATCAGGGAAGTCCTGTGCAGACTCAATACGGTCATCGCCCACTCGGTGATCATCGCGGCCATCGCGGAGGCGGTCGGTGCGAAGGACCGAAGACCCGCTACCGCCATGGCGTCTTAAGGAAGCTCTCGGTGTGGAGGCGCCACTGCCTTGGCGATCGGATGTTCGATCGCATCGTGATGAGTCAGTGGAAGTGCGCGCTATCCAGCGCAGTGTGGGATAGGGTCAGGCGCGGTATTTTCGCCCCATGTCCTCCTTCGTCCAGGCCCCGCCTTACGTCCCCAAGCACAAGATCCGCGTCGTCACCGCCGCTAGTCTCTTCGATGGCCATGACGCCGCCATCAACATCATGCGGCGGATCATCCAGAGCACCGGCGCCGAGGTGATCCACCTGGGGCACGACCGCAGCGTGGAGGACGTGGTGAACACCGCGATCCAGGAGGATGCCCACGCGATCGCCATGACCAGCTACCAGGGCGGGAACAACGAGTACTTCAAGTACATGTTCGACCTGCTGAAGGAAAAGGGCGCGGGGTACATCAAGATCTTCGGTGGAGGTGGAGGTACCATCCTGCCGGAGGAGATCCGGGAGCTGCAGGAATACGGCATCACGCGGCTCTACCATCCGGATGATGGCCGTGCGATGGGCCTGCAGGGCATGATCAACGACATGCTCGAGAAGGCCGACTTCGACCTGAGCGACAAGGTGAACGGCGAAGCGAAGAAGCTCACCCCGCAG
>JAGQVR010000162.1 GCA_020437875.1 Flavobacteriales bacterium | reverse complement strand
AGCACGATCTCCACCACCACCTTGCGGCCGGCCCGGCGGTTGAGGATCTCGATCAGCGTTTCCCGCATGAAGCCCAACTCGTGGCGAAGTGGTGCCGAATCCACCTTCACATTGAGCCTGCCCTTGCGTAAGCGCACACTTTTCGTGTGCCGCGCGATCATGGGTCCCACCGCCTGGTCCCAGCCGGTGGTGATGTCCAGCTCGTCCATCTTCTCCCGCAGGCCGTAGCTGTCGATCAGCTGGTCCATTGCGGACTTAAGCGATCGTTCGTTCGACTTTTTCACGGGTCAGTGGTCTATCGTGGTCCAGGTGGAAGAAGCGGACGTCCAGGTCCAGGCCATCCAGGGCGGTATGAAGCCGGCTGGCATCGGTATCGGTGATGAAGACCTGACCGAAGCGCTGGTCGCTGAGCAGTTTCAGCAGGTGACGCATACGCTGGGGATCGATCTTGTCGAAGATATCGTCCAACAGGAGTATCGGGCGCATGCCGCTCCGCTCCTGGGTCAGGTCGAACTGGGCCAGCTTCAGGGCGATGAGGTAGGTCTTCTGCTGCCCCTGTGACCCGTATCGCTTGAGCGGCTGGTCGTTGATCGTGAAGAGCAGGTCGTCCTTGTGGACGCCCTGGGTGGTATGTCCCGCAGCCCGGTCGCGGTCCCAGGCCTGGCGCAGCAAGTCCCGCATGGGCACCGCATCCAAGGCTGAGCGATAGGCGAGCGCCACCCGCTCCGGTCCCGCACTGATCTCCGCATAATGCCGCTCCAACAAAGGAACAAGCTCCTGCATGAACGCATTGCGCACTTCGAAGACCGTGCCGCCATGCTGGATGAGCTGCTCGTCCCACGCTTCGAGCTGGTCCAACGATCCACCGCCCATCTCAGCGAAATGCTTCAGCATGGTGTTGCGCTGCGCGAGGGAGCGGTTGTAGCGGATCAGGGCATCGAGGTAGGTCCGGTCGAACTGGGCGATGAGGCCATCGAGGAAGCGCCGCCGGACCTCGGAACCCTCCAGTATCAGCTGGCCGTCATACGGCGTGATCATCACCACCGGGTAGCGGCCCACGTGGTCCGCCAGGCGATCGTACTCCTTCTTGTTACGGCTGAGGATCTTGCGCTGGCCGCTCCGCACGCTGCACAGGATGGCATCCTCCCCGTCGGCGGTGTGCATGCGGCCCTGCACCATGAAGAGTTCCTCGCCATGCAGGATGTTGTGCGTGTCCACCGGGTCGAAATAGCTCTTCGCCAGGGAGAGGTAGTGGACCGCGTCGAGCAAGTTGGTCTTCCCCACCCCGTTCGGGCCCACGAAGCAGTTCACCTCGGGTCCCAGGTCCACCTCCGCCTCGCGGTGGTTGCGGAAGTGCAGAAGGGATAGGCTGGCGAGATGGAACCGCATCGGCCCCAAATGTAACCGCATGGCCACCCAGCCCCCGGTCCGGTGGGCAGGCCATCCGCCCCGCTTTCGACCAACCACTGTCCATAAGCCGGTAGGTGGCTCATCCCCAAGTCCCTAAAAGGTCTACTTTTGCCGCTCCTTAGACCGACCATGAGCAATAAAGTGAATCCGCACCACGCGACCACCACGGAAAGCAAGGACGTGGACCTGGGTCAGGTGTACACCCGTACCGAACTGTTCATCGAGAACAACAAGAAGGCCATCACCATCGGGGTGGTGGGCGTACTGGCGGTGGTGGGCGGCCTGCTGGGCTACAAAAAGCTGATCGCCGAACCCGCTGCGGCCGAAGCGGCCGAGATGATGTGGAAGGCCGAGTACTACTTCGAGGTGGACTCGCTGGCCAAGGCGCTCGATGGCGATGGCCAGTGGCCGGGTTTCCTCAGCATCGCCGAGGACCATGGCAGCACCCCGAGCGGCAACCTGGCGCATTACTACCTCGGTGCCATCTACATGCAGCAGGGCGAATTCGAGGCCGCACTGGACCACTACAAGAAGGCCGACCTCGAGGATGATGTGCTGCGCGTGATGGCCGTGGGCAACCAGGGCGATGCGCTGGTGGAACTGGGCCGCACCGATGAAGCGGTGAAACAGTTCGAAAAGGCCGCGGGCATGACGAACAACGAACTCATCGCGCCGATGTACCTGATGAAGGCCGGCATCCTGCATCAACAGGCGGCCAACTGGGCCGGTGCTGCGAAGGCCTTCAAGCGCATCGCCACCGAATTCCCCACCAGCCAGGAAGCGAGCACCGCGCGCAAGTACGCCGGCCACGCAGAGGCCATGGGCGGCTAGGCCATGGCGACCGCCGAACACCCTCTTTCGCATTACGACCCGACCAGCGTCCCCAGTGGCGCTGGTCGTCGTTTCGCCCTGGTCGTGAGCGAGTGGAACCGTGAGGTGACCGATGCGCTGCGAGCCGGTGCACGCGAGACGTTGCTGAGGCATGGTGTGAAGGAGGCGGACATCCTGGAGACCTGGGTGCCGGGAAGCTTCGAACTGGCCCTGGGTGCCCAGCTGCTCCTGGAACAGGAAGCCTTGGACGGCGTGATCTGCCTGGGCAGCGTGGTGCGTGGTGAGACCCCCCACTTCGACTTCGTATGCCAGGGCGCCACGCAGGGCATCATGGCCGTGGGCCTGAAGTTCAGCCTGCCCATGATCTTCGGCTTGCTGACCGATGACACGATGCAGCAGGCGAAGGACCGCAGCGGCGGAAAGCACGGCAACAAGGGCGTGGATTGCGCAGTAGCCGTGTTGAAGATGGCCGCACTGAAGGACCGGTAGCGCCATCCCGCGAGGAAGTCCGATCTTGTGCGGACCATCCGGGTGAACCATGCGCAGCCTCCTGCTTTCCCTTCTCATCGTCCCGTCCTTGCTGAACGCACAGACCGCCCGCACCGGGCCGCGCCTGGGCGTGGGACTCGCCACCATCAGTGCCGGACAGTTCCTTGAATGGAACGGGCTGCCCAAGGTGGGCCCGCTCTTCGGCTGGTCCTTCGAGATCCCCTGGGCGGCACAGGCCTCCTTTCTCATCGAGCCGATGTACATCACCAAGGGAAGCCTGATACAGAACGCGCAATTGCGCACCTGGACCAGCAACCGGCTGGGCTACCTGGAGCTTCCGGTCCTGATCAAGTTCAGCCTGCAGAACGATCCTGGCGGCATTTACCTCGCAGGGGGCGCGATCGGTGGCCTGTGGATGAACGGGCGTTACAAGGTGAAGCAGGATGGCAACGTGCTCACGGACCAGAAGTACACCGTTTCCGGAACAAGTAACCGCACACAGGTCAGTCTGGCGGCCGGCATGGGCTGGGACATCGGCACATCGGCCTTCGAAGTGCGTATCCAACAGAGCGTAACACCATTCAGTCCGGTGATCCGCGGGCAGAACCTCGTGGTGGGACTGCATTACACCTACTACCTGCCGGAGAAGAAGGAAAAGCCGAAGAAGAAGGAGGAGGACTGATCCCACCAACCGTTCCACATGTCTTTCTCCACCGCCTCCGCCGGCGAGCGCCTGCCCTTCAGCCGCAATACGCTGTTGAAGGTCTACCTCGCGGTCTTCCTCATCATCTGGGCGTGGACCTTCATCGGCACGACGGATAAAGCGAACTGGATCACCGAGAATGTGCTCACCACGGTCTTCATCGGCGGGCTGGCGCTCTCCCATCGCCGGTTCCGGTTCAGCGACCTCAGCTACACGTTGATGTTCGTGTACATCCTGCTGCACATCTACGGCGCGATGTACACCTATGCCGAGAACCCGCTCGGCTATTGGTTGCAGGAGCGGTTCCACGGCGACCGGAACCACTACGACCGCATCGTACACTTCAGCTTCGGCCTGCTGCTGGCGTATCCGATGCGCGACTACTTCATGAACCACTTCCACTGGCCCAACTGGGTGTGCTGGGTGCTGCCGGTGGAGATCACGCTCAGCTTCAGCGGTGCCTACGAACTCATTGAATGGGCGGTGGCTGATGTCTTCTTCCCCGCGCAAGGAGCGGCGTACTTGGGCTCACAAGGGGATGTATGGGACGCACAGAAGGACATGGTCCTCGCCTTCAGTGGGGCGGTGCTGGTGATGGTGCTAGCGAGCGTGGTTCGAAGGTCCCTCAGACCACCTCGTTCATAAGCCGCGGAACAGGTTCTCAAAGGTCCTGTCACGCCCCGCCTTGATCGTAGTTGACTGCGAGATCAGGCGGATCTTGAAGTCATCCACTTCGACCTCATACTCTCCTTCGTACACCTCCCACAACCTATCGGCCTTATAGATCCGCAATCTCCCGTCAATGATCTCCCAGGAGGCTGAGACTTCCGGAGTATTCATACCAGGGAATTCCACCATTCCGCCAGGCCAGAATCGGATGCGTTCAGGACAGTTGGTCGTGACCACCCGGAACGAGCCGACGGTCGCCACCGATGTGAGTTCACCTTTGGATCGGATGGCGCTGACACACCAATCCTGCTTTACAAGGCGCTCGGATAGATCCGGAACAAAGGCCATGTACAAAGCACCTCCGATAAGCGTGGCGAGTCCTGCGAATACGATGATGAAACGCCACCCTAATGGGATCCTGCCGATGAACGGAAGAAGCGATGTCTTGTCATCGAACACATCCAAAAGCGGACTTCCCCTGTCGACATCCTCGATCGCAACCCCTGCTGTTCCCAATATTGCCAGTGCCCGCGGCACATCGTTCGGAGCAACCTGAAGTCGGACCCCGCCCATAGCCTGACTCAAGTGCGGGATCACTTGGACAGTTGTCTCGTCGAGCTTGACATAAGGAATGTCATGTTCCACGAGTTCATGCTCGATGAAGATGATATCCATCCCATGGGGAAATGTCCCGACCGTTACCCACTGAACTTGCTTCTCCACCTTCATCGGGCTCACACCTTCGTCCGCACCTTGCTCCACGGCTTCACCTGCCAGACGACCGTGGCGGTGGCCAGGTGGTTGCCATCCACGTCGCGCACCTCCACCGTACTGCCGTAGTCAACTGAATCCTCCGTGGCGAGCGGCATGACGACCCGCTGTGCGATCTCTTCCGTGGATGGGACGCAGGTCGCCAAGGCCGGCTTCTTCGCTTGATAGTGGTACTCCACATGCAGGGTACGCATGATCAAGCGATACTGCTTCGGATCCAGCTTCTCAAGGACCGATAGACCACTGCACATCTCGCTCGCGGTGGCGATGGCGCAGGCGTGGATGCCCTTGATGTGGTTGCGGTTCACCCGCCAATACGGAATGCGCACACTGATACCGCCGTCGCGCAATGGAAGCACCTCGAAACCGTGCGGTCGGTTGAACGGGATCGAGAACGGCAACACCCTGTTCAACCACCAACGGGAGTAGGCTGAAGTACGGGCTTTGGAGAGAAGGGCTGGCAGGTTCATCGTTCCAGTATCCGTTGGATATCCGGCTTGAAGTAATCCGGCCCTTTCATCACCTTGCCATCCTCGCGATAGATGGGCTTGCCATCGGCTCCGAGCTTGCTCATGTTGCTCCGTTGGATCTCCCGGAACACCTCATCCATCTTGTGCTCAAGGCCATGCTTCAGCAGGGTACCGCATAGGATGTACAAGATATCTCCGAGAGCGTCGGCCACTTCCACCAGATCCCCGCGTAGCGCTGCCTCCAGGTATTCCTCGTTCTCCTCGCGGATCAACTTGTACCGCAACAGCGCATCGCGATCACCGATGTCCCCGGTGGGTTCCGTGGCATTCGGGATGCCGAAGGCGTCGTGGAAATCACGGACATGTGCGGTGGCTTCTTCGAGCGTGAGGGCGCGCGTGGTGGTCTGCATAGGCCCGAAGGTACCCGAGATGTTCATCCGCACCACGTGGAACCGTTCATCTCGATGTGAATGCGGGACCTGTCAATGGCTGTGAGTGGTTAACGTTCTTTAACTCGCACCCGCCGGGTGGCCCAAGCCAGCCCTTTGACCTTTGCGTATGAACCACGGCGAGCCGCCGATCACGACAGAAACCATGGACGAGACCACAACCGGAACCGCGCAAGCCGTCACCTCGGACAGCATCCGTGCGCTCAACGAACGCATCCAGCAGGCCAGTGCCTTCGTCGACCTCATCGACCAGGAGATGGGCAAGGTGATCGTGGGCCAGAAGGACATGGTGCAGAAACTGCTCGTGGCCCTGCTCGCCGATGGGCATATCCTGCTCGAAGGTGTTCCCGGCCTGGCCAAGACCATGGCGATCAAAGCGCTGGCCCGCACCGTGGATGTGGACTTCAGCCGGATCCAGTTCACCCCGGACCTGCTGCCGGCCGACCTGATCGGCACCTTGATCTACAGCCAGCGCAACGAGGAGTTCAGTGTGAAGAAGGGGCCGATCTTCAGCAATTTCGTCCTGGCCGACGAGATCAACCGCGCGCCCGCCAAGGTGCAGAGCGCTTTGCTCGAGGCCATGCAGGAAAGACAGGTCACCATCGGTGCCACCACCTATCCCCTGCCCCAGCCCTTCCTGGTGCTCGCCACCATGAACCCCATTGAGCAGGAAGGGACCTACCCCCTACCCGAGGCGCAGACCGACC
>JAGQVR010000161.1:3665-6512 GCA_020437875.1 Flavobacteriales bacterium | reverse complement strand
AGGGCGTTCGGGCGTGTCTCCATCGACCAGGGCGATACGCTGCATGTGCAGTCGGACCGGGCCCTGTACAACGGGAACGACCGCACCGCACGGCTGGAGGGCAACGTGCTGATGCGCAACAGCGACATGGAACTGACCACGCCCACCCTGGACCATGACCTGCGTAACCACCGGGCGGTGTACACCAGTGGAGGCCGCATCGTGAGCCGCACCGGCAGCGATGTGCTCACCAGCGACCACGGCACCTACCTTACCAACGCGCGACGCTTCATCTTCAGTAGGAACGTCCTCCTCGCCCACCCGGAACGGACCATCACCGGCGACACGATGCATTACGTCACCTCCACGGGCATCGCCGAGTTCTTCGGACCCACGGTGATCAGCCAGAAGAAGGTCACCATCCACACCCGGCGTGGGCAGTACGATACCCGGCAGGAACGTGCCCGCTTCACCCGCCGTTCATTGATCGAGGACGAAGGACGCACCCTCGAGGGCGACAGCATGCACTACGACCGCCGGAGCGGTCAAGGGCTGGCCTGGGGCCATGTGATGGTGACCGATACGGCGAGCGACATGATCGTACGCGGTGATCACGGTCGATACAACGAGATCTCCGAACGCGCCGTGATCACGGGACACGCGGAACTGGAGCTCCGGATGGATAAGGACACGCTCTTCCTGCACGGCGATACGCTCTTCACCATGCCGGACAGCAGTGGCAAACGCGTACAAGCCCACCGCCGGGTGCGCTTCTTCCGCTCTGACATGCAGGGCACCTGCGACACGCTCGTCTTCAGCGAAGCCGACAGCCTCATCCGTCTTTTCCACGAACCGGTCCTATGGAGCGGTTCCGACCAGATCACCGGTGATCATATCCGTATCGCGTTGCGCAATGGTAAGGCCGACAAGCTCTACGTGGAGAACAATGCCTTCCTGGTGTCCGAGGTCGACACCATCCACTTCGATCAGGTCACGGGCACGGACATGACCGGCTACTTCGGCGATGATGGACTGCGATCCCTGCTCGTCGAAGGCAATGCACGCACCGTCTATTTCGCGGAGGAGATGAAGGACGGCAAGGAGGAGATCATGGGCGTGAACCGCGCCGACTGCAGCAGGATCCGGGTGGAGCTGAAGGATGGAAAGGTGGATACCGTCACCTTCCTGGACCGACCGGATGCGATCCTCTATCCGTTGGAGAAAGTACCGCCCGAGGAATTGCGGATGAAGGGATCGGATTGGCGATCGGAGGAGCGACCGACGAGCCGGGCAGCGATCTTCTGATCGATGCGTTCAATTCCTGCGGGAACGTCCACCAGTCCGCACCGCTTCTTCGACCAGCGGCACACCGAAACGCGATACCGTAGCGGCATCAAGCGCGGTGCGTTCCACGATCCCCGGACCCGAGGCCTGTTCAATTCCATTGTCGACCATGCGGTTCGGGTAGAGGACGATGCGGTCCCCGGATGACCCGGCCTCTGCAGTGAAGGCCACGTCATTGCCGTCGACCGTATTCCCCTCCACATGCACCTCGGCGCGTCCCTCGCTCCGCAGACCGGTCGCGTTCCGGGCGATCCTGGCACTCCTCACCAACACCTGGGCCGCGCCTTCCGCATGGATAGCCTCACCCTGCATCGCGGTGAAGGTGCCCCCGATGACGGCGACCGTACCACTTCTCACCTCCAGACCGGTGGTGGTATTTCCGCGTGACCCGATCATGACCGGATCGCGCACCACAGCACGGACCTGATCCAGGCGCAGGAAGCGCTTCGCGGCATCCTCCCAGCGCACATCGTTCATCAGCAGTTCGCCGCCATCGACCACCAGTGAAGCCTCGGCCGCATTCTCCTGGAAGACGCTCGATGCGATCTCCGTTCGCGCAATGCCTTGGATGGTCACCATGCCCTCGCAGCGCATGCCGGCAAGCTTGGCTCCAGTTCCACCGGAGACGTACAATCCATTGATGGCGCATTGCTGAGCGCTTCCGCCCAACACCGCGATCGCCCCGAATGCTCGCCCCTCCTCCGCTGCCCGGATGAATACCGGGTTCCGCAAGGTGCCGCGCACATACAGATCGCCTTTCACCAGGATGCTGCGCCCCGGGCCCATGAAGAGCCGGGCCCCTTGCTGAAGCAATACCGAACGACCGGCCGGGAACTCGATGTCCTCGTCGATCATGTACTTGCCGCGTGGGAAGATGATCGAATCACCTTGGAGGATGAGCTTGTGGCGCTTCGCGAGCTGCGCCAGCCATAGTGTATCAGCCTGGCTGGTGACGACCGCTGGTGGCAGCGGCATACCATGGATGAAGGTGGCGAAGCCCGGCCCGGCACGCATGGCCAGCTTGTAGTGGTCGATGGCGCTCGGATCGGTTGCACGTTCCAAGGTCGGGAATGGAACGACCGGACTGCCGATCAAGGTCGCCCAGAGGGTGTTGGTCGCCGCTTCGCGCTGCTGCCATGCCGACCAGTTCGAAGTGATCATCGCCTGCAACTCCTTGAACCGCTCGCGTACCGCAGGCAATTCAAGCAAGGGAGTGATCAGGTTGTACAGCACCTCCTCTCCTTCCACATCCGGATCGATACCGAACGACACCTGATGGATCGGTCGGAAGCGGCCGCTCGCCCATTCGTACACCAGATAGACCGGACCAGTGCGAAGGTCGCGCCCCTCGATCCAAGCCATCAAGGCCCACGCGGCCACCGCGTCGGTATCCATCATTCCGGCGAGCATCGCGGTCCTGCCTTCGGCCACTTCGCCCAAGGCCCGGATGATCAAGCCACGCAGCTTCACCTGTTCGGAACTGTCCGCGTGTACCACCGGGAACTGCCGATCAGGTCGCATGGG
>JAGQVR010000161.1:0-3566 GCA_020437875.1 Flavobacteriales bacterium | reverse complement strand
GTCGAGGCCCATCCGCACCAGGGTGACGCCGCGCAGACCATGTCCCTCAAGGAAGTCGTCATCGATCCTTTCCTGTTGGACATGATAACCCAGGTCGAGCCCACATGAACGCACTTGGACAAGCCGGAGTTCCGCAGTGAGCAGGCCCAGTTCCTTCGCGATGACGTTCGACCGTCGCACACCGATGGCTGCGGTCGAGGCGGGTGTCAATTGGAAGCGTCGTGGACCTTCGCCGTGCCTTCCCTTGCGGAAGCGGACCACGAAGCCCGCTTGATCGCGCAGGTGCCGTACGTCGACGGAATCCGACACACCCATACCCTCGAACCCACGGGAACGCCAGGAACCGCCCCGTTGCGCTTCCATGCATTCCGGCACCTCGTTCGAAGCTCCAAAGCTCAGGACCGGTATGGCCGAGGTCGCGGCCATCACCGGATGCCGATCGAAGAACCCTGTGTAGAACGACCATTCCTCCTTGCTCACATCCACTCCGGGCAGATGGCGCAACCACGCCGCTCGACCGAGCGAGAACAGACCGAGCAGAGCGCCGCCAACAAGGAGGGAGCCGATCACCCAGGAGACCAGCCCCACCTTGCGCGGCTTAGCGGACCTCTTCATCGGTGATGGCATTGGTGATGATGAGTCCGCTGGGAACACCGTTCGGGAAGGCCACGGCCAGGTCGAGCGGATTCACGAGGTAGTGCTGCCAGTTCGCGAAGGGCCGGTCCCAACTACCCTCCGGTAGTGTGAGTTCGCGGTGGATGGTCACGGACCACCATCCATCCTCGCGCACCGCGGTGAGCGTATCGCTGCCCACAACAACCTCCGGTGCCTGCGCGTCGAAGCTGCGCCAGCGCAACTCGAGCGGTGCTTCGTTGGTCGCGCTCAGGTGCAGGCGTTCCCCCTTCTCCACGATCACATCCCGGTCGGCGAGCCGCGCCAATGTCCGGTCCCAGTAGGCGTTCACCGTGGCGCGCATGCCCGCGAAGGAGCTGATCACGTGCGCCACGGAATACCGATGCACATCGGATGGCACGAGCGACACATGGCCGAACTTGTTGCGATCGGCCAGGACCGAAGGCTTGATCCGTTCAATGGCCAGGTCGTACTGCCGCGTGAACGTGCCGTCCGTGTGCAGGTCAATCAACGCCTCGTAGGCATATCGATCGCGCATCAGGCGCCACTCGGGGATACGCAGGAACCAGTGGGCCAGCGCATCATTGATGAAGTAGAGCGGCTCCCCTTCCGGCGGGAACATCAACAGCGCGTCCCAGAAGATCGGGTAGAAGAGGCCGGTGCGTTCCGACATGACCAGCCACTGGTTGTGGAACTGATCCATATGCTTGGTGTTCACCACGAGCATGGCGGCGAGGAAGCGCGCATAGGCGTCCACGTCGATGAGCTTCGCGAGCGTATCGCGACGAACAGGAATGGTGAGCGTACTGTCATCGATCACGTCCACCAAGGCTTCCAGGCGGGCGTGTGCGATCGTGCTGTCCGCGTCGCTCACATACTCCCAGTTCGATGCCTTGCGCCAGAGCGTCCGTTTCTCAGGTATCTCTCGCGCTGACACCGGCGGATACTCGCCCTTGTACACCGGCACTTCCTCCTTCGTGAGCTTCCTGTCGCGTTCGAACTCACCATCCGGCTGCTCGTACAACTCCATCACGCCGTAGTCCTGCCCGTTCAACCGTACAAAGACCATCTCGTTCCACGGCACCGGAACCCCCATGCGCCCAGCGATCCACATGGCCATGTGGTTGTTGAGCATGTTGAAGGACTTCGGGTTGATGAAGTTGAGCCGGCGGAAAGGCTTGAACGGGTTGTTCTTCTTCAAGGTGAGCCGGAACGACTTCTTGTCGCCGAGGTAGTGCGAGGCCGAGTAGATGCCCCGATAGC
The DNA here is from genome assembly GCA_020437875.1 of Flavobacteriales bacterium. GTDB lineage: Bacteria > Bacteroidota > Bacteroidia > Flavobacteriales_F > PHOS-HE28 > PHOS-HE28. The sequence continues at coordinate 1,670 of JAGQVR010000161.1, read as the reverse complement.
GGAACTTCACCGGATAGTGGACGCCGTTCTCCACGAGCTCGGCCGGCTTGTTCACGCCACCGCTCCATGGCAGGTCACTGTTCAACGCATCCAGGTGCTCCTGATCGATCCACACCTCCACCACACGCAGCCGATGCGGCGGCAGGTCCTCGGCAAAGCCATCGACGGTGCTGGTGAGGAAGGAGGCTGCCGCAATGCGCACCGCACGACTTGGGCCAAGAAGCACCGCGAACACGACGAACGATACGAACACGATCGCCAGCAAGACCAGCCAGCCGGTGCCACCACCGCTCCGCTTCATCGGTCGCGTCCCGCACTGATGAGCAGGACCAGCATGATCAGCAACGTGAGCAGCACGAAGCTGAGGTTATACCCCAGGCCGAGAAGAGCGGCGAGCAGCATCACCGGGATCCACAGTCCGCGATGTGTACCCGCCTTGGCGATCACGCCAGCCACCATCACGCCCAACGAGATGATCACCGCGGGAAGCAGGCCATCGTGGAAATGACGCAGAACGAGCGCCAACCCGGCCCCGGCGAGGAAGAGCGGCCATGGCAGCAGCCCCTGGCGGTCGGAGGGACGCAGCCCTCGGTTGTAGCACCAGGCGATGAGCAACAGCGCCACCAGCAGCATGCCTGAGAGGGTGAGCACCTCCACCCAACCATGCAGGAGAGCGCCGGTCCAACGAGCGGATTCGGATCGCATGGATGATCGATTCCGCGCAAGATGGGCAGCTCCGGCGCCTCCACACCTATGGCTCCCAAGGAGTTATCAAGACCCTGATGGGAATGAAGCGCGGTGTCGACGGATCAGCCCCTGACCCAGTTGCCGATGATCGCAGCACCCTGCGGGGTGAGGATGCTCTCCGGATGGAACTGCGCGCCGCAGACATCGTCCACGGTGGAGCGCAGCGCCATGATCACACCGTCTTCGTTCCGCGCGGTGACGCGGAGGTCCGGAGGCAGGGTGCCCTCCTCCGCGGCCCAACTGTGGTACAGGCCCACCTCGAAACGCACCGGAAGTCCAGTGAACAAGGGATCGCATGGCTCCTGAACGATGCACGGCTCGGCCACCCCGTGCTTCACCATGCCCAGGTTGAAGAGCCTTCCCCCATACACCTCCGCGATCGCCTGCATGCCGAGGCAGACACCGAGTATGGGATGGGTGGTCCGCAACCGTCGGATGAGTTCCATGGTGATGCCGGCTTCATTCGGAAGTCCCGGCCCAGGTGAGATCACGATCCGGTCATAAGCCGCAGCCTGATCAACGGTGATCCGATCATTCAGCATGACATCCACCGCGGCATGGGGCTCCAGCAGGTGGTGCAGGTTCCACGTGAAGCTGTCGTAATTGTCGAGCAGGAGGATGCGCACGGCGGACGAAGATCGCTCGCGGTTCCCACACGGTCCGTCACCAGAACGACTGACGTGCTGCGTGAGTTCCTAGTTTGTGAACGAACAGTCGACAACAATTCCGCCGAAAATGGACAACACGACCAACGCCCTCAACTGGTTCGAGATCGCGACCACCGACCTGGCCCGTGCGCAGCAGTTCTACGAGACCGTCTTCGGGATCAAGATGGATGCCATGGACCTGCCCAACATCCAGATGCGCACCTTCCCGGGTGATGGCATGAACGGCAAAGTGGGAGGCGCATTGGTGAAGAGCGG
>JAGQVR010000160.1 GCA_020437875.1 Flavobacteriales bacterium | reverse complement strand
ATCGAACGGCGATGGCCCGGGACCGTCAAGGCGAAGACCCGGTATGCGAATAGCGTCACCGTGGACATGGACAATATCCTGCGCTATGCTGGTCGACCCTTTGGACGTGCGCTCGGCGCTTCTGTGAAGGAACTGTTACGAGGCGACTGGTCAGCATTGGCTGAGCGCTGGCGCATTCGCGCAGGTGCAGCAGTGGATCCTTTCACGCGGGCGGTCGATCTCGTGGCGGAATACGCCGGCTCGATCGATCGATCGATCTTCTTCTTCCTGATGCGGGGAGGAACGGACTTCGACCATGCGTCGGATCCGGATCATCCGGCCACCCGTGCGTTGATCACCCGAGCTGGCGAAGTGGGCGGGGTCGGCGTTCATCCGTCGTACGAGACGCAGAACGATGACGGACGGATGCTACAGGAACGGGAGCGGCTGCAACGCATCCTCGGAAGGCCGGTCACTGTAAGCCGACAACACTTCCTGCGTTGGACCCTTCCATCCACCCTGGAGCGATCCATTGCCGCAGGTGTGAAGGAGGAGCACAGTTTGGGCTTCACGGACCGCTTCGGATTCCGGGCGGGGACATGCACGCCTTTTCCTTGGTATGATCTGGAGCATGAACGGGAGACCAGCTTGATGTTGCATCCCTTCGCCGTGATGGACAGTGCCTTGATCGAACGGATGAAGCTCGATCCCGCAGAAGTGGTGGCCACGATGAGCGGTGTGAGCGATCTGGTAAGGAAGGTGGACGGGCCGTTCGTCAGTGTATGGCATGACCGATACCTGAGCGGTCACCGCGAGTTCGCGTCCTGGCCGGAGGTCTTCAAGCGCGTGATGCAGCACGCCAAGCGATGATCCGGCATCTGCCACATAGCGCCATCGACAAGGCCGAATGGGACAGGCTGTTGCTTCGCTGCCCGGACCGGTTGTGGTATGTGCAGAGCTGGGTGCTCGATACGTGCTGTCCGCAATGGGAGGCGCTGATCGGCGATGATGGATCCATCATGCCCTTGATCTGGCGTCGCAAGTTCGGTGTGGACTACCTCTACCAACCCTACGCCGTGCAGCAGCAGGGAGTCTTCGCCCCGAGCCGCGATGATCGTACGGATGGCGACTTCCTGGAAGCCGTGCCCAAGCGGTTCAAGTATTGGGACATCCATTTGAACGCGGCGATGCGGGTGCATGCCGATCGGAATGATCGGTTGACCACCAGCACGGACCAGGACCTGGATCTTTCGTCCGATGCGACCACGCTCCGAGCAGGGTACTCCCAAGGCCATCGGCGCAACCTGCGCAAGTGCGGCGATGATCCGCCGGTGATCGTGCGCGACCTCACCGCGTGGGAGTTCGTCACCTTGTTCGACCGGACCACGGGCGCGCGATTCGCCAACATCCCGAAGGGTGGCACGGTGCTGTTGGAGCGCCTTATTTCCGGAGCCATGGAGCGTGGACAGTGTACGCTGCTCGGGGTGCGGGAAGGCGATGTGTTGATCGCGGCCGTCTGCTTCATGGAGTGGGAGGGGCGCTCCATCCTGCTCAAGTCCGCCAATGACAAGGCGGGGACGGACCGTCAGGCCATGTTCCACTTGATCGACCGGTACATCAGCGAGCATGCGGCTTCCGGCGTATTGTTGGACTTCGCGGGATCGAACACCCCCTCGGTCGCGCGGTTCAACGCAGGCTTCGGAGCGCGGAGCACGGTATATTTACACCTGGTCCGGAACCGACTTCCGGCACCCCTCAGGTGGTTCAAGCGATAAGGTGAACATGGTGTTGGAACTGGCGAAACAGCGGAGCGTGGTGAACCACTTCATCGCAGAATTGCGCGATGAGCAGGTGCAGAAGGATCCCATGCGCTTCCGGCGCAACCTGGCGCGGGTGGGGGAGGTGATGGCCTTGGAACTGAGCCGTACGCTGGAATACACCGAGACCGAGGTGACCACACCGCTCGGAGTGGCGCGCACCGAGCTGATGTCGGAGCAGCCGGTGCTGGCCACCATCCTGCGCGCGGGGCTGGCACTGCACCAGGGCTTCATGAATTATTTCGACCGGGCGGATAGTGCCTTCGTGAGCGCCTATCGCAAGCACAGGAAGGGCGAGGACGCCTTCGACATCGAAGTGGAATACCTCAGCAGCCCATCGCTCCAGGACCGGGTGGTGGTGTTGTGCGACCCCATGCTGGCCACGGGCAAGAGCATGGTGCTCGTGTACAAGGCGCTGTTGCGCCTGGGAAAGCCGAAGGCCCTCCATGTGGCTGCGGTGATCGCCAGTGCGGAAGGCCTGGAGTATGCGAAGGCCCATCTGCCGGCCGGTACGCGGTTCTGGATCGGTGCGGTGGATGATGAGATGACCGCACAGGCCTACATCGTCCCCGGACTGGGTGATGCCGGCGACCTCGCTTACGGGGCCAAGCTCTAGGCCATGCAAGCCGCTTTCGCCGCGATCACCGTGATCTTCACGGCCATGGTGAAGTTCCTGTTCGCGGGTCTTGTTTCCTACGGCATGGGCCACGGCTTCGTGGAGACCTTGACCTACACGGCCATCGGCGGTTGCCTGGGCATGTGCTTGTTCTACTTCGCGGGCCGCGGTATGATGGAGTGGTTCCGGCAGCGCTACCTAAGGAGAAGGGCCGCACGACGGGAGCAAGGACTGCCGCGCAAACGGGTGTTCACCCGGACCAACCGGGCCATCGTGCGCATCAAACAGCGCTATGGCATCCTCGGACTCTCGGCCTTTGCACCGCCAACGCTCTCCATTCCGATCACGGCCATCATCGCCGCGAAGTACTTCCGGCACGAACGCCGGACCCTGCCCACCCTGCTGTTATCCGTGCTCCTTTGGTCCGTGCTGCTCAGTACCGCATGGAGCTTCGTTCGATGAAGCGATACCGCCATCTCTTCTTCGACCTGGACCACACCCTGTGGGACTTCGAGACCAATTCGCGGGACACGCTGCACGAACTGCATGCGACAGAGCGATTGGTCGAACGCGGGATAACGGATCCGGCGGATTTCATCGATGCCTATGAGGAGGTGAACGAGGGTCTGTGGCGGCGGTACGAAAGCGGCCACATCGACCGGCACGTGCTGCGGGTATTGCGTTTCCGGAACACCTTGCTTCGTTTCGGCGTGAAGGATGACAAACTGGCGGATCGCATGGGTCACGATTACCTGGCCCTGACACCGAAGCGGAAGAATCTGATGCCCGGTGCGCGCGAACTCCTGGTCGATCTCGGTGCGTACTACCGCATCCACATCATCACCAACGGCTTCCACGAAGTGCAGGAGGAGAAGATCGCGAGCAGCGGGCTGGGCCAGCACTTCGACCTGGTGCTCTCGAGTGAGATGGCGGGTGCCAAGAAGCCTGATCCGCGCATCTTCCGCACGGCCTTGGAACGCACGAAGGCCACGGCCGGAGAGAGCTTGATGATCGGCGACAGCGTGCAGGCCGATATCGAGGGTGCCCGCAATGCCGGGTGGGACCAGGCGCATTTCGCCCCGCGCGGCGGTGGCGACGAACAGGCGACCTATGTATTAGCTCGGCTCGACGACCTCCGCGCCATCCTGCTGTGAGGGCTCGGAGCCGTCCGGATGGAAGACATACTCCATCAGCTGGCGCGTGCCGGTGATGTGACTGTGGCGCACGAAGCGCACCATGGAGCCGCTCACGACGACACCGCGGTATTCGATCTCGCCCTTCTCCGGATGCGTGACGAAGACCAGGCTGTCGCCCACCAGGCTCACGGGTACGTTGTGCAGACCCAGACCGGGATTGCCGCGCGTCTCGCGAACGAGGTAGGCGGGCAGGTCCTTCTCCACGTCCTTGGTACCGTTCACGGTGACCACACGGCCTTCCGGGAAGAAGCGGATCAGGTAGAACAGGTCGCCGACGCGTTGGCCGTAGTAGCCATCGAATCGCAGGCCGCTTTCCGCGAGCGGGCCTTTGGCCGCAGTGCCGGTGGCCGGATCGATAGCGGGTTCCTTCTTGTCCAGGAGGCTCTTTGCGATGAGGGCGATCGCCAGGACGGCGATGATCGCGATGAGGACGTTCTTGATGGTGTTGTTCATCGATCAGTGCTTGAAACGCGCGATCACCGAGGCCGAGCCCGTGACCACCTGGCCCAGGCTCACTTCGATGCTGGCATCGAGCGGCAGGAAGAGGTCCACGCGGGACCCGAATTTGATGAAGCCGAACTCCGCGCCCTGCACGGCGGGGGTGCCTTCGCGCGCATAGGTGCAGATGCGGCGTGCGAGCGCCCCGGCGATCTGGCGGAAGAGCACCTCGCCATGCTCCGGATGCCTGTTCACCACGGTGCTCCGCTCGTTCTCGGTGCTGCTCTTCGGGTGCCAGGCCACGAGGTACTTGCCGGGGTGGTACTTGTAATAGGTCGTGGTACCGCCGATGGGATGATAGTTGATGTGCACGTTCAGCGGGCTCATGAAGATCGAGACCTGCCGACGCTTGTCCTTGAAGTACTCCGGCTCGTAAACCTCTTCGATCACCACCACCTTGCCATCGCAAGGCGAGAAGATCGCGGCATCATCCTTCGGCAAGGGGCGCTTCGGCACGCGGAAGAACCACAGCACGATGCCGAGCACGGCGACAAGTGCGAAGCCGATGAGCGCACTCAACACGACGGGCAGCACCGGCCATTTCACCAGGGCGAAGAGGCCGAAGCAGACGACGGCGGTCACTAAGAGGAGGGTAGGCGTTCCTTCGCGGTGCAGGCGCATCGAATGGGGTGGTGCGGTCAAAGATAGACGGCTCCGCCAGCCGCTACCGGATAAGCTGCAGGTAGAGCACCACGGCCGGCACGGCGAGCAGGAAGCCATCGAAACGGTCCAGGATGCCGCCATGTCCGGGCAGGATCCGTCCGGAGTCCTTCACACCACGTGCCCGTTTGAACGCTGATTCGAGCAGGTCACCGAGCGTGGCGGTAAGCGCGATCAAGCCGCCCACGATGAGCCATTCCTGCTTGCTGAGGAAGTCGTGCCAGTTGCCCAGCATCCACGCCACGCCCAAGGTCAAGGCGATACCGCCCAGGAGTCCTTCGATCGTCTTCTTGGGTGAGACGGCCGGTAACAGCGGTGTGCGTCCGATGGCCCGACCAACGAGGTAGGCTCCGGTGTCGTTGGTCCAGAGCAGGATCATGAAGCCGATGAACATCCAGCGGTCCACGGCGAAGAAGTGCGTCATCAGTCCGAAGGGCACGGCGACCAACAGGAGTCCACATAGCGTCTGCCCCATGGCCTGTCCGGGGTCGCGCTGTCCGCGCCAGAGGGACCAGGTGATGGTGATGAGCAGCATGAGGAAGGACAGCGCGAGCGTGTATCCCAGGTTCCATTGCTGGTCCACGGCATGCAGGCCCACGGCCAGATAGACCGTGGCGCCCACGAGCATGGTCCGAGTGGTCGGTGGTTCTTCGGTCGGTTGGCGTAGCAGGCGGTGCAGCTCGTGCAGGCCGATCAGGCATACCGGCAGGTAGAGCAGGAAGGTGGTGACGGGTCCGGCCCAGGCGGCGCCGAGCGTGAGCAGCACGTACACGGCACCGGTCAACGCGCGCAGGCCGAGCTCCTTCATGATGCGTCGCTCTGTCGGATCAGATGCAGTGCACGCAACACATGGTCGCGGTCCACGAGCACTTCGATGGAGCCCATGGAGGGATAGACCGAGGAGCGCTGATCCATCACCACGGCGGGGATGTCGTGCGCCTCCAACTGCCCGCGCAGCATCTCGGCCTCGTGCCGGTCGCGGGCGGTATGGATCAGGGTCCAGTTCGCCATGTGGCGGTGGTCAGGCCTGTGCGCTCTGGTCGGCAGGGGCCTCAGGGCTGGTGGCCGGACCAGAAGGGGCGCCATTGCCGTTGCCATTGCTGGTGCTTTGGTCGGCGATGGCCTTCTGGAACGGACGGTGACCGAAGATCTTCTCGAGGTCCTCCTTGAAGATCACCTCCTTCTCCAGCAACTGGGTCGCGAGGGCGGTCAGCTTGTCCTTGTTCTCCGTGAGGATGCGTTTGGCGCGGGCGTACTGGCCCTCCACCAACTTGCTCACCTCCTCATCGATCGTCTGCGCCTGACGCTCGCTGTAGGGCTTGCCGAAGGTGTACTCGCTCTGGCCGGTGCTATCGTAATAGCTGATGTTGCCGATGCGGTCGTTGAGGCCGTACATCGTGATCATCGCGTAGGCCTGCTTGGTCACCTTCTCCAGGTCGCTCAGTGCGCCGGTGCTCACCTTGCCGTACATCACGTCCTCGGCAGCGCGACCACCGAGCGCGGCGCACATCTCATCGAGCATCTGCTCGGCGGTGGTCAGGTGCCGTTCCTCAGGCAGGTACCAGGCCGCGCCCAGTGAACGACCGCGCGGTACGATGGTCACCTTGATCAGCGGGCTCGCATGTTCCACCAGCCAGCTCACGGTCGCGTGTCCGGCCTCGTGGTAGGCGATGGCTTTCTTCTCGTCGGCGGTGATGATCTTGTTCTTCTTCTCCAGGCCACCGATCACGCGGTCCACGGCATCCAGGAAGTCCTGCTTGTCCACAGAGC
>JAGQVR010000159.1 GCA_020437875.1 Flavobacteriales bacterium | reverse complement strand
GACCAGTGGCAGGACGAGCTGAAGGAGAAGTTCGGACTGGCCTTCCGAATCTTCTCCCGAGAGATGGAGGAGCAGTCGCTGACCGGCGATGCATTTCTAGAGAACGACCTGCTGATCGCAAGGCTTGATCAGCTATCCCGGAACGATGACCTGATCGACAAGCTGAAGGCGAGCTCTTGGGACCTGGTGGTGTTCGATGAGGCACACAAGCTCTCGGCCAGTTGGTATGGACAAGAGCTGAAGGCGACCAAGCGTTTCCGGCTCGGGCAGATCATGGGTGAGGTGACACGCAACCTGCTGCTGATGACCGCCACCCCACATAACGGGAAGGAGGAGGACTTCCAGTTGTTCCTTTCCCTCTTGGACCAGGATCGGTTCTTTGGGAAGTTCCGGAACGGGACCCAACCGGTGGACGTGAGCGATGTAATGCGCCGGATGGTCAAGGAGGATCTGGTCCGGTTCGATGGCACCCCCCTCTTTCCCAAGCGGCAAGCCATCACCGTGAGCTATTCGCTAAGCGATGAGGAGGAGGCCCTCTACAAGGAGGTGACCCGGTACGTGGTGGAGGAAATGAACAAGGCCGATCGCCTGGAGGGACAACGCAAGGGGCGGGTCGGCTTCGCGTTGACCGGGCTGCAGCGCCGCCTTGCCTCAAGCCCCGAAGCCATCTTCCAATCCCTGAAGCGGAGAAAACACCGGTTGGAGGAGCGGTTGGAGGAGGAACGCAGACAGGGAACCCGAGGCGTGCTGGCCGAAACCCTGATGCCCAGCAGCCTGCCGGAGGATCTGTATGATGCCGAAGACGAGCTAAGCGCCGAGGAGTACGAAGAGGCCGAAGAGCGGGTGGTGGACCAGATGACCGCGAGCCGTACGCTGCGGGAGCTGCAAGCGGAGATCGCGACCCTGACCGCGCTGGTTGAACGAGCCCGGCATGTGGCCCAAAGCGAGAAGGACCGGAAGTGGGATGAATTGTCCAGGCTGTTGCAGAACACTCCGGAGATGCGTGACGAGCATGGTGAGCTGAAGAAGCTGATCGTGTTCACCGAGCACAAGGACACGCTGAACTACCTGGTGACCCGGATCGCGGGTGTTCTCGGTGGTACTGACAAAGTGGTGGCGATCCATGGTGGTGTGCGCCGGGACGATCGCCGGACCATTCAAGGGTTGTTCCGACAGGATAAGCGGGTGCGGGTACTGGTGGCGACCGATGCAGCCGGCGAGGGGGTGAACCTGCAGAACGCCAACCTGATGGTGAACTACGATCTGCCGTGGAACCCGAACCGGCTGGAGCAGCGCTTCGGACGCATCCACCGGATCGGACAGCAGCAGACGTGTTTCCTGTATAACCTGTTGGCCAAGGACACGCGGGAAGGGGACGTGTTCGGGGTTTTGCTGAAGAAATTGGAAAACCAGGGGGAAGCGCTGGATGGACGGGTCTTTGATGTACTGGGTGCGGTAGTGGATGAACGGAGCCTACGTGACCTCTTGATCGATTCCATCCGGTACGCCGAGGACCCCCAGCGCAGGCTGGAATTGCAGCAACGCCGCGAGGACCTGTTCAACCCGGAGCGTTGGCGGGAGGCGATCGCCAAGAATGCCTTGAACACGGTGATCCTGGACCACCAGCATCTGCTGACCGTGAAGGCGGAGATGGAGAAGGCGGAGGCGCGCAAGCTGCAGCCCTACTTCATCCATGCATTCTTTGAGCAGGCCTTGAAGCGCGCTGGGGGTGAACTCCGGCAGCGTGAACAGGGCCGGTACGAGATCCCCCATGTGCCGGCGTTGGTGCGTGAGCGGGCCAAGCACCAGGCTCAACGGGATGCGCGGAACCGACAAGCGGTGCTGCCGCGGTACGAACGTGTTTGCTTTGACAAGGACCACATCCGCATCGAGGGCCGCCCAGATGCCACACCCGCCGATCTGGTCCATCCCGGGCATCCGCTTATGCGCACGCTGATCGCGCAGACCGTGGATGAGCTGCTGCCCCAATTGAAGCAAGGAGGCGTTCTGGTGGACCGCACCGATGATGGGTTGGAGCCCCACCTTCTGTTCCTGCTGGACCACCAAGTGAAAGAAGGACGACATAGCGAACGCACCCTAAGCAGGCGCTTGCAGTTCGTTCGGATCCGGCCGGACGGGCGCGCGACGCAGGCTGGCTGGGCGCCGCACCTGGACCTGGAACCGATATCAAGTGCCGATCGGAAGCTCGTGGCCGACTTGTTGCGGGCCCCGTGGATCACCCAAGACTTGGAGACACTCGCCCTGGACCATGCCAATGCGGAGCTCGTACCCCGCCATTTCGCTGAGGTGCGGGACCGGCGGGTGCAGTGGGTGGAGCGAACGGCAGAAGCGGTCAGGGACAGGCTGGTCCGGGAGATCAACTACTGGACCGACAAGTACGAGGATTGGAAGCGGAAGCAGCAGGCCGGCCAGGACCAGGGCCTGAACCTGAACAAGGCCCGGAGGACCATCGAGGAAATGCGAGCCCGCCTGGCCACCCGGGAGGAAGAGTTGAACGACATGCGCCATGTGGTGAACACCCAGCCCGTAGTTGCCGGAGGTGCCCTGGTGATACCGGCTGGGCTACTGGCACAGCGCAAGGGAGAAACCGGATGGACCGCCGACGCGGCTGCCCGGGAACGGATCGAGCGGATGGCGATGGAGGCGGTGATGGCCGCCGAACGGGCCAAGGGGCACACCGTGGTGGACGTGAGCGCAGAGAAATGCGGGTGGGACATTACCAGCATACCGCCCAGCGACGGGGAACGGATCCCTGATTCGCTGCATATTGAGGTAAAGGGCCGGGCCAAAGGACAGACCACAGTGACGGTAACCAAGAACGAGTTGCTCTATGCCCTGAACCAGAGGGACAAGTTCGTGCTGGCCATCGTGCTGGTGGATGGCGAGCGAACGGAAGGACCCTTCTACCTTCGTGAGCCGTTCAGCCAGCCCCCAGACCAAGCCGAGGCGAGCCGGAACATGGACCTGAGAGACCTATTGCAAAGGAGCACCACGACATGCGCCTGAGGAAAGTGACACTGAACAACTTCCGTTGCTTCGAGCGACTGGAGGTTGACCTACATCCACAATTGACCGTGATCGTGGGGGAGAATGCGTGGGGCAAGACCGCGATCCTCGATGGCATTGCATGTGCGCTCTCGCCCGTTCTCACGTACCTCTCTTCAGCGAACCAACGGTTGTCCGGTCGTGGTATTCAAGATACTGACTTCCGAATAGTCCAGCTCCCCGCGTGGGGCGGCAACCAGCGATGGGGAAAGGCCGACGTGACCCAGCTCGAAGCTGAAACAACGGAAGGGCTGAAATGGGATGTATGGCGCGCAGCGACGCAAGGCAAGAAACCAGAGCACATTGAGGGTCAAACTGCCCTGAAGCACTACTTGCAGACCGTCACCATGGGCTATGGGGAGTTGGAGCCTAAACCAACACCGGTGATCGCCTTCTACGGTGCGTCTCGCGGCTATATCGAAGTGCCGCAACGAGTTCGGAGAACCAAGGTCGATTACGACTATCCAGCAACAGCCCTGCTGAATGCCTTAGAGGCCTTTACGAACTTCCGCGAGTTGCTGGCGTGGTTCGATCGCGCGGAGTCGACCGAGCTTCGAAAGAACAAAGGACTTCCGGTCAGTGAGTTTGTCACCTCTCCAATCCTCGATGCTGTTCGAGAGGCGATACTTGAACTACTACGAGGAGAGTATGTCAACCCTCACTTCAATGGGGTACACAAATTCGTTGTGCAACGAAAGTCGGATGGGGCAGAGTTGTTCGTGGACCAACTGAGCCAAGGATACCAGAGCATGTTGGCCTTGACCATGGATTTTGCGCGAAGGCTTGGCATTGCCAATCCTTTCATTGAAAATGTGCGCAACGGTGAGGGTATCATGCTGATCGACGAAGTGGACATCCACCTGCACCCCACATGGCAGCAACGGGTTTTGGACGATCTTATGAAGGCCTTTCCAAACACCCAGATCATTGTTACCACACACAGCCCGCAGGTCTTGAGTACCGTGTCCCGCGAGCACATCAGAAAGCTCCAGCCTGAGGGGGGTATTATCAAGGCCGAGATACCGGACTTCAGCCCCTTGGCGCATGAATCCGGTGCTGCCTTGGCCAGGGTGATGGATACGCACCGAGAACCACGACTTCCGATCCAGGAGAATATCCGTCGCTTTGAACAGCTCATGCGTGCCGGACAAGAAGACAGCGAAGAGGCACAGACCCTGCGCGAGCTGATCGAGGCGATGGGATACCAATTTCTCGACAGTGATCTCCGAAAATGGGCTCTTCTAGGAAGGCTGAAGAAGCGAGGAGAGGACTGACATGGTGAAGCTCGTGCACCGTAACCCTGAACCTGTGGAGTTGACAGCGTTCAACAACCAATACCCACATGCCACCCCACAGGATTGGGGACGGGACATTTTCCAGCCAGCCAAGATCGCGGTGAAGGCGGCGCTGAATCAAGACCAAGGTGGCCTGTGCGTGTACTGCGAGAAGAAGTTGAATGACGACCACGGGCATGTAGAGCATATCAAACCGAAGGCTGGACCCAATGGGCACCCGCATTTGTGTTATGTCTACACGAACCACGCCCAGAGTTGTATGACGCACAACACATGTGGCCAAAGGAAGGGGAACGAGCTTCTACCCATTGAACCAGGTCCAGGGTGCAATGCAGGCTGGTCCCTTTCCACTGATGGTACCATTGAAGCTGCAGTTGGAATCACGCAGGAAAGACAAACTGCCGTTGAGCAAACCCGAGATATTCTTGGCCTCAACGATAATGCCGAATTAGTAGACGAACGGAGAGCGTGGTTCGAAGCAGCGATCGAAGTTGAGGAGGAGGATCCCTCATCGCTGCCTGGGTTTCTGAGCACTGCACCTTATCGGTACATTCTCTCAACGGTTTTCTAGGGATCATGCCACCTACCATCAAGACCCCGCGCAAGCTGATCGAAGTGGCGTTGCCGCTGAACGCGATCAATGCGGCTGCGGGGAAGGAGAAGAGCATTCGGCATGGGCATCCGAGCACGCTACACTTGTGGTGGGCGCGGCGGCCTTTGGCGGCAGCGCGGGCGGTGCTGTTCGCGCAGTTGGTGAACGATCCTGGGTATGAGCGGCACCTGCAGCGCGGCTACAACAAGGAGCGGGCCCAGGCGGAGCGGGAGCGGTTGTTCCGGATCCTGGAGGAGCTGGTGAAGTGGGAGAACACGAACAACGAGGAGGTGCTGGAGGCGGCGCGGACAGAGATCCGCAAGAGCTGGGAAGAGACCTGCCGGTTGAATGCGAACCACCCTCAGGCCGCCGAGTTGTTCGACCCGAACAAGCCGCCTGCGTTCCATGACCCCTTTGCGGGTGGTGGGGCCATTCCGTTGGAGGCCCAGCGGCTGGGCCTGGAGGCCCATGCGAGCGACCTCAACCCGGTGGCGGTGCTGATCAACAAGGCGATGATCGAGCTGCCGCCTCGCTTTGCTGGACGGCCGCCGGTGGGCCCACCGCCAGCGGGACCTCGACAGGGCAGATTGACCGACGAGGAGTGGACAGGAGCCCGGGGCCTAGCGGAGGATGTGCGGCGCTATGGTGCGTGGATGCGTGAAGAGGCCGAGAAGCGCATCGGGAAGTACTACCCCCAAGTGGAGGTGACCGCCGAAATGGCCCAGGACCGGCCAGACCTGCAGGGGCTGGTGGGTGAGAAGCTTACGGTCATTGCTTGGCTGTGGGCGCGTACCGCGCCAAGCCCTAATCCAGCATATGCCAACTGCCAGGTACCCTTAGTCTCCAGTTTTCTCCTTTCTTCAAGAAAGGACAAGATGGCCTTTGTAGAACCCTTGGTAAGTGGAAAAAACTTCCGTTTCACCGTTCGGGTGGGTAGACCAGCGGATATGGACAAGGTGAAGCAGGGTACAAAGCAAGGACGTGGCGCGAACTTCACTTGTATCCTCTCAGAATCCGCTATTGATGGAGATTACTTGAAGCAAGCAGGTCAATCGGGCAAGCTCGGCGTTCGACTTATGGCGATCGTAGTTGACGGACCAAGAGGGCGCACTTACATCGACCCAATTGCTGACCATGAACGCATTGCGCTGGAAGCAATGCCGACATGGAGACCAGCAACCGAAATGGCTTATGATCCCAAGAATATTTGGACACCACTCTATGGCCTCAAAAGATTCGACCAGCTCTTCACCGACCGGCAGCTGTTGGCATTGTCCACGTTCAGTGAACTGGTAGGTGAGGCCGTGAAGCGGGTAGAAGCTGACGCCGTGGCTGCCGGCTGGGCGGCTGATGGGAAGGGCCTGGAAGAAGGTGGGCAAGGGGCGCGTGCCTATGCCGAGGCTGTGGGGGTGTATTTGGGGATTGGGCTTTCACGGCTTACCGATATCTGCAACGCACTTTGTCGGTGGGAAGTCACCAAGACCCAAGTGCGGAATCTCTTCGGGAGGCAAGCCATACCCATGATCTGGGATTTCGCGGAGAACAATGTGTTCGCTGGCGCTGCGGGAGATTATCAAGTGAGCCTCGCCAATCTGTTGAAAGCGTTGGAGAGAGTTCCAGCCATTGGGTCCGGTCAA
>JAGQVR010000015.1 GCA_020437875.1 Flavobacteriales bacterium | reverse complement strand
GAACTTCTTCACGCCCACGATGCCGGCCACCACCGGGCCTGAATGGATCCCCAGCCGCATATCGAACGCTGGCCGGCCCGCCGCGCTCCGCTCCGCCTTACGTCGTTGCATGAACTCCTGCATCTCCAATGCGGCAAGGACGACATCGAGCGTGGTCGCCGCTTTCGGATCCGGAAGCCCTCCGGCGCACATGTACGCATCGCCGATGGTCTTGATCTTCTCGATCCCGCGCGCATCGATGATCTCGTCGAAGCCGCGGAAGCAGGCATTGAGCTCCTGAACAAGCTCGGTCGCATCGACCTGTGCCGCCACGGAGGTGAAGCCCTTGAAGTCGGTGAAGAGCACCGAGGCCAGGTCGAAATGACGCGCGGCGGCCTGGCCCTGCGCCTTCAGCTCCTCGGCCACACCGGAGGGCAGGATGTTGAGCAACAGGGCATCGGAGCGATCCCGCTCTGCGCGCAACTCGGACGTGCGTTCCTGCACTTCCATATCGAGTTCATCCCGTTGCCGTTCGACGAGCCGGTTGTGATGCGCGGAACGGATGGCCAGGAACACCGTGATCGACACGGGCACCGCCACGTACTCGCAATAGGAGGCGACCAGGGATAGCCAGTCTGACAGCACGACGCCGGAAAAGCCACCGATGATCCCGAACAACAGGGTCAACAAGGTGGACGCCACCGCACCCGCTCCCACCCAGCGTGCGTATCCATCGGTTCGCAGCAAACGGATCCCCAGTCGGACGACCTCGACGAAGAACCAGGCCACAGTGACCCCGAACAGCGCTAGCAGCACCAGGCCCGGGATCACCACCCACGGTTGGTCGTTGATCAAGGTGAGTCCGTTCGTGTCATCGACCAGATCACGGTCCTTCGCCACCAGGAAGAGCGCCACCATCAAGGAGACCACGACCGCCCCGACCAGGTACAGCCGGTTCCGACGTGCGGTGAGTCCCGCTCCCATCTCACCCAGCAGCCGTATCAGCAGGTATGGCCCCCATGGAAGCAGGAGTAGGTTCAGCGCGTACATCCCATGCTGCACCTCTTCGGACATGCCCAGCAAGTCGGTATCACCGGCCAGATCGCTGACGATGTCCAGGACCGAGACCACGGACAGGAGGAATACAAGGAGCCAGGCCGTGCGTTGTCGTTCGCGCCAACCGATCACCAGCGCCAGCAAGGCGATGATGCCATTGATGCCCACGAAGATGCCCCGGTGCATCATCTTGCGTTGCGTGCGGAAGCTGAAGTCGGCCGGGTGTAGCGAAAGATGGAGTCGAGCCTGATCAAGCTCCGTACCCGGCCTTCCATCGATGCGCATGGCGAGCACCTCCGGACGACCATCACAGCGGAAGACCAGCGGAACCCCGGAGCCCGGATGGGACCCATCATCCGCCGCGTCGACCAAGCCTGATGATCGCAGCCGCTCTTCTCCATTCAGATAGATGATGAAGGGCACCTCGGCGGAAACGGTGAGGAAGACCGGCTGACCGGTCAGGTCCATGCCCGGCATCATCCGGGCTCGAAGCCAGTGCATCCCATCCATGGAAGGCAGGGTGTCATTGCTCGACCCGACGACGGTCCATGCGGTGTCAACGAAGTCGCGTGCCTCCGCACCCGGAAGGTCGCCCGCATGATGCCTGGTGTTCTTGTCCAGGAGGTCCACCCCTGCCACCTTGCCTCCATGCCCCGGCACCGAACTGGTCTCCTCCGTGAACGTGCGTGAAGAGATGGTGATGTCGGCTGATCCAGGCTTCACCACGACGCTCTGGCCCCACGTGGCGAACGCCACGCACAGGCCCGGAGGCAGGAGCAGGACGCGCAGGAGGTTCCGCATCGCTGGAAATGTACAGCGCGGGCGCCGACCCACCGCAGGGAGGCGGGACCTACCTTGGCTTGCCGATCCATCAGCCACGGATCGAAGACCGATGTGTTACGGAACGAAGGCCCGCACCGAGATGAGCCTGCGGATCGCGAAGAGCCGCGGTGACCGATCGGCAGTGGACAAGTTGAACGCGCTGCTGCACCCCGGGCTCGACCTGCACTTCGCCAACGGCTTCGAGCACCCGGAAATGGTGATCTATACCGATGCGGCGCCGCACGAACCCGAACTGATGACCTGGGGGTTGATACCCGCATGGGTGAAGGACCGGGCGCAGGCCGACGAGATCCGGAACAGGACCTTGATCGCACGCGGCGAGACCATGTTCGAGAAGCCCTCCTTCCGGCTGTCGGCGGAGAGCATGCGCTGCCTCGTATTCGTGGAAGGCTTCTACGAGCACCACCACTTCGGCAAGCGCACCTATCCCTACTTCATCCATCTGAAGGACCGACCGTACTTCGCGCTCGCCGGCCTGTGGGAGGACTGGACGGACAAGGCGAGCGGTGGGGGGCGTCGCAGTTTCAGCATCGTGACCTCGGAGCCGAACGATCTGATGCGCCGCATCCACAACAACCCGCGGATCGATGGCGCACGCATGCCACTGATCCTGGCCGAAGCCGATGAGGCAGGTTGGCTGGCCCCGGTGAACAGCGCGACCGATGTGGAGGCGCTGATGCACCTGGTGCGACCGTATCCTGCCGAGGCGATGGTCGCCTATCCGGTGGCTCCGCTGCTGGGGAAGGCGGGAAGCGGGAATTCCGAACGGGCCAGCTTGCCATTCGAATATCCCGAACTGATCCTTGCGGACCCGCTCGCCTGAGCATCCGGAAAGGCCTCGCCTTTGTCGGGAGAGCCCCGGAACGATATAAATTCACAGCACTTATGCAAGATCAGATCCCGTATCCATCGCCCATACACCACCGGAATGACAAGGATATTCATAGCAGATGCCATCGGCCTCGTAGCTGACGGCCTGCGCTACCGGCTCGCCGACCACCCCGACCTGTGCGTCATGGCGCATGCGTCCACCGGAGAGGAATTACTGGATGGCCTGACCCGCACCGAGGTGGACCTCGTGATGCTCGATGTGTCGCTTCCCGTAAAGGATGGGATCGACACCATGCGCGCATTGCGTCGGAAATTCCCCAGGATGCTGGTGCTGGCCTACTCGGAGCTGGTGGAGATCGAATACGTGAACAGCATGCTCATCGAAGGGGCGGCCGGCTACCTCCTGAAGGGCGGAGGTAAGGAGGAACTGGTGGAGGCGATCCGGACCACCCTTGCGGGCGGTCGTTACATCAGTCCTGCCGCGCGGGAAAGCGTGGCAAAGGGATACGCCCATTGCGACAAACGCATGGATGGTGAGTACATCGGCCTGAGCCTGCGCGAGCGTGAAGTGATCCGGCTGATCGCACAGGAGCGCACCAATGAGGAGATCGGATCGATCCTGCATATCAGCGAGGAGACGGTGAAGACGCATCGCAAGCATGCCATGAACAAGCTGAACGTGCGCACCTCGGCCGGCCTGGTGAAGTACGCGCACGACCGCCGCTGGGTCTGAGGACCCGGGACCCTTCGAGACCTCGGCATCCATACCCGCGTTGAGATCGAGGGACGAGCTCGAAGAATTCCCCACTACTGGGTATTGTACCTGCCCTGGCATGAGCGGAGCTTTGTTGCGTACATCAATACCGTAATGTCATGCGTACCCACCACACATCCCTCCCCGCTTCCCTGGCCTTCGTCACCTGCCTACTGGCCAGCACTGCTTTCGCCGATGGTCGCGAACTGATCGAGATCCGCGGCCGCATCCTCCTCACCGACGGCTTCCTGAACGGTACCGTGCTCATCGTCGTGGTCAACGAAACGGATTGCGTGCCCTACGACCTGTCTCCGGACGGGCACTTCGCCGTCTCCATACCGATCGATACCAAGGCGAGCATCCGATTCGAGAAGGATGGATACATGAGCAAGGACGTGGTGATCGACACCCGCAACGCGATGCGCACGAAGGAGGCCGAACGCAAGAACAAGCTCGTGAAGTTCGATGTGGAACTCCAGTCCGAACCACGCAACGAGCGCATGTACGCCGGACCGGTGGGATCCATCACCTTCACCCGCGGCACCGGACTGATGCTGGTCCGCTACGACCGCACCGTGGTGCCCGTGCCCGTGCAGAGTGTGGCCATGAGCAACGGGCGTTGACCGCCGCCGCCGGACGGATCAGGCAGACATGTTGAGCGCGAAGGTGCGCACGTGCTGGTCGATGCTCGTGGGGGCGAGCTCCCGCTTCATCAGCACCACATCGCTCACCCGCTGCTGGATCGTGTTGCCCTGGTTCGCCAGCAAGGCCCAGGCACTGTTGAACTGGTCCGCCTTCAGGCCCGAAGCGATCACCAGGCGCGGGTGTTCCACCACCTCCACGCCGAGCTTCTTGATACGCCGGTTCATCCGCACATGGTCCACGAGCCGTTGGCGCAACGCCGCGATCGTGCCCCTCTCCCCCACATCGATGTGGATGCTCTTCCGGTCCTCGGCATGGCCGATCGTGCCCAGGCTCAAGGCGAACGGAGGGAAGCCGTCCACACCGCGTTCGATCGCGTCGCCGAGCGGGCCCTCGTACTCGGGTGGTAGCTCGCTATTGAACAGGACGATGCCCGGCATCTGGTAGGCCTCATTGAAGACACCGATACGCTCCCGCAGGGCCTGCCGCCATTCCAGGATGCGCGCCGCAAGATGGCTCGCCGGGTCGATCACCAACCGGTATTGGCAGGTGTAGACCAGCGTGTCGAACAACGACAGTGCATCCATGGTGGCCTTGCGCGCCATGACACAAAGGAACTCCAAGTACGCCCCCGTGTCCATCGGTCCGCCCGTGTGTTTCCACCATCGGTCGGTCAACTTCGTCATCACCGTGTCATCACCCGATCGGGGGATGGCATCCCGGCCGATCGAAGCAGACCTTTGTGACCAGCAGATGACCGACCAAGCCACCGAACTGCAGCTGGATGAACTGCCCGTGCGGCGTTGGGCCGTGATCCGTGCCATGCGGCCGGCCATCGGACAATCCGACCGGGAGCTGCTGTTGCGACTGACCGAGTTGGGCTTCCTTCCGGGGGAGCGGGTGCGCATCATGGCCGAGGGACCAGGAGGACGTGAGCCCATCGCCGTTCGCGTGGGACATACGACCTTCGCGCTCCGTCGTCGCGAGGCCTCCTTCATCCTCGTACGACCGCATGCCTGACATGGTCGTCGACATCGCGCTTCCCTCGCACATCGCCCTGCTCGGCAACCCGAACTGCGGGAAGACGGCGCTCTTCAACCTGCTCACCGGCAGCCGCCAGAAGGTGGCCAACTACGCGGGCGTCACCGTGGAGCGCAAGGAGGGGATCCTGCATACGGCCAGTGGACGACGCGTGCGCGTGTTGGACCTGCCCGGCGCATACAGCCTCAATGCGATCAGCAACGACGAGGCCGTTACCCGCGATGTGGTGACGGGCCGCAGCACCGAGCTGCTGCCGGACCTGATCGTCTGCGTGGTGGACGCCACCAACCTGCGACTGCACCTGCGGCTGGTGCTCGAGGCACGGCGACTGGGCATCCCCTTGCTGGTGGCCGTGAACAAGGCCGACCGCGCGGATAAGCTCGGCATCCGCATCGACCTGGAAAAGCTGGGCCGTGAACTCGGCCTGCCCGTCGTGCGAACGGTCGGGGTGAGCGTGAGCGGCGCGCGCGAGTTGCTCGCATGCCTGGACGTTCCCGTATCCACCGCGGCCAACTGTGCCTGGCACGCACCGGACATCGATGCGGTGACCCACACCCAGCAGGAGGTGCACCGCATCTATGAGGCGGCGGTGACCGAACCGACCGTGGACACCGACCCGAGCGACCGCATCGACCGGGTGCTGATGCATCCGTGGTGGGGCCTGCTCATCCTGGCCGCGGTGCTCTTCGTCATCTTCATCGCGGTGTTCTCGCTCGGCGATGTGCTCGCCGGTGGGATCGAGACCGGCTTCGGATGGCTCGCCACGCTGGTGACCACGCACATGGACGAGGGCCTGCTGCGCGGGCTGCTGGTGGAAGGCGTGATCGGTGGTGTGGGTGGCGTGCTCGTCTTCCTGCCGCAGATCCTCATCCTCTTCTTCTTCATCCTTGCTCTGGAATCCAGCGGATACCTGCCGCGTGCCGCCTTCCTGCTGGACCGCCCCATGAGCAAGGCCGGCCTCTCCGGACGCTCCTTCATCCCCCTGCTCTCCAGTTTCGCCTGCGCCATTCCCGGCATCATGGCCACGCGCAGCATCACCGACCGGCATGCGCGGCTCACCACCATCCTCATCGCCCCGTTGATGGCGTGTTCCGCGCGGATCCCCGTATACACCCTGCTGGTGGCGGCCCTCTTCCCCGGTGAACCGTTCACGGCCACCTTGATCATGGTGGGCCTTTATGCCCTCGGCGTGGCGAGCGCCATGGCCGTGGCCTGGGTGATCCAGCGCCGACGACGCACCACCACTCCGCTGCTGATGGAACTGCCGAGCTACGAATGGCCCGACGCACGCAGCCTCCTCATCGGACTGTGGGAGCGCGCCATGATATTCCTGCGCCGGGTGGGCACCATCATCCTGGCCCTCACGATCATCATGTGGGCGCTCTACACCATCCCATCACCACGCGCGCAGGCGGATGGCAGCCCCATGGAGCGGAGCATCGCCGGTGAGATCGGACGCGGACTGGAATACGTGTTCAGGCCCATCGGTTTCAACGAGCATATCGCCATCGCCCTGGTGCCCGGTATGGCCGCCAGGGAGGTCGTGGTCAGTTCCCTGGGACTGGTGTACGCCATGGAGGGCGATGCCGATGAGGTGGGCGCCCAGCTCGAAGAACGGATCTCCAATGAATGGTCATTGGCCACCAAGCTCTCCCTGTTGTTGTGGATGGTGTTCGCTCCACAATGCATCAGCACCTTCGTGGCCGTGAAGCGGGAGACCGGTTCATGGGGATACATGTGGCTGATGGGCGGCTACCTGTTCGCACTGGCTTACCTTGCCAGTCTGTTCACCTATCAGGTGACCAACGCACTGACCTCCGCCTGATGCAGACCCTGCTCACCATCCTCATCGTGATCGGTGCCGTGGCGTATGTGACCACGCAAGGGGTGGCGGCGCTGTCCCGCAAAGCCGTGCCCGACGCGAGTGGACCTGTCCCCGCTCCGATGGGTGGATGTGGGAGTTGTGCCAGCTGCGGTGCCTGTCCCCGGCTCCACACCTGAGCACCTGTTCACCGGCACTGATGCTTCGACCATGAACCAGCGGGTCACCATCGGCCACCGGATACTGGCGTGGCTGTCGTGGGTCATCGGCACGCTGGTGCTGGCCTTCCTCTGGTCCATGCTCATCGGCCACCTCACCGGGGATGCGAACGGCCCGGATGGCATGCGCTTCAATTCGACCATGGACCTCATGGGTTTCCTGCTCTTCCCGATCAGCACATTGATCGGCCTGCTCGTGGCCTATCGCGCACCACTGATCGGGGGTATCATCGCGGTGGCCGGCATCCTTGTCCTCCTTGTCATGCGCCCTGATCTGGTCGTGCCCGAGTTCCTGTGGCTGCTATTGCCCGGGACGCTCTACACCGTGCGCGGGTCGATGTTGCGCGCTGCGCATGCGAGGGGAAAGGCCTGAATGCAAGAGGGCCGTCCTGTGCGGACGGCCCTCCCTTTTCAACAGCGACCAGATGATCAGTTGCACCCCATGGTGCCGAAGCCGGGCACCACGCTAAAGTCCGGATCATCATCGCCATCCTCGTCGAAGAAGCCAACTCCCTCGATCGCATAATAGTTGCCGTTGAAGCCGATCGACCCGCCGTTCACGGTGAGGTCCCCATCGCGCGAGATGTAGATCCCGCCGTCGTTCTGGAAACTCACCACGAAGGAGAAGCCGAAGCCGTCCAGCTCGTCCAGATCCTGATCGAGGTCCTCCAACCAGTTCAACACCTCATAATCGGTGTTCTCCAGTTGGTCGGCATAGACCAGGTAGTAGGCGAAGCCATGGAAGTAGTCGAAGATGTCATCCTCATTCTCATCGAAGTCGCCATTGATGAGCGCGTCGAAATCACCAGCGATGCCGATGACACCGGCCACCTCGGAGATGCCGCTGTCGAAAAGCTCCATCCCGAAGGCCTCCTCATCGATGCTGAAGCATACGGCGTACTGGATGTCCAGTGAGGCGCTGCCCGCCACCACCGTACCACCACCGCCACCGATGCCCGCTCCCGGTTCGGTGATCACCATCAGGCCCTGGCTCTCGGACCAGGTCCATTCGCCACCATTGCTGCTGGCGAAGTTGATGCCGTCGGTGGGAGGATCAACGAAGTTGAAGTTCCGGCTGCCGTCAGCGCCATGGCTGAACACGATCACGCGGTCCATGCGCCGGTTGTACACACCGATGGCCGGTAGTTGCTGTGCGGCCTCCAACAGCCGCTGTTGCTTGGCTGGATCGGTGATGCGCTCCTGCCGGGCCGTTGGAGCGGTGCCGCTTTCCTTGCTGCACCCGGCCAGCAGGCCCACGCTGAGCATGAGCACACCGCCCAGCTTCAGCAGCGACGCGTTCCGGAGATACTTGGTCCTTTTCATGCCCGTAAGGTATTGCATGAGCCCACCTTAGAACACCCAGCCCAGACGGATCTGGCCGATCACGTTCGGACCGACCTGGAGGCTGGACTCGGTACCTGCCTTGGAATCGGTATCGGTGCTCACGAGACCGTTGCCATCCTGGTTGAGGGTCTGTGCGGTCACCTTCTTGGTCAGGTCCTTGTTGAAGCCGACACCGAAACCGATCTCCGTACCCATGTACAGGTGCTGGGCGACGTAGTAGTCCACACCGGCCACGGCGTTCAGGCCGAGGTTCAGGGTGCCGCCCTTCTCCACGTCCTCGCCCACCAGGCTCTCGGTGTACTGGGTCTCGCTCTTCTCCGTGGTGGCCATGTAACCGAGGTTCAACACACCGCCGATGTACGGCGAAAGACGCTCGGTGCCGGCGAAGTGCTTCTCGATGCCGGGCTGGAGGTTGATGGAGAAGGAGCTTTCCGTATCCTTCAACTCCTTGTCCGTCGCACCGTTCTGGGTGTTCTCATCCTGCGTGATGGTGGTGGTGTTACCGAAACCCAGGAAGACACCCAGACGGAACGCGCTGGTCTCGGTACCGAACGAACGGTACTTGATACCCGCGATGCTCACCGGGCTGCCGCCGAGCGGGGCGAAGTTCACTTCGAGGGTACGCTCACCGGCCGCAGGCTTGTACTGGGCGCTCGTCGTGCCGATGGAAAGGGCCGCGATGGCCGCAACAAGAACTACTCGTTTCATTGGAATTGGATTGGTGATCGCAAATCTCGGGCACCACACCGATCCGCGCATGACCACCGTCATTGATCATCACCCATCCATTGTGGAGAAGTCCGCCGAGAATACGGTGGATGCCGTATTGACCCGAGCGGGTCGATCACATGTTCGGAAAGTCCGAGATCACCTGTTCTGATCCAAGAGCGGGACGAGATCCCCGGTGCAATGGTGAAGATCCCATGACATTCCCGTGTCGGTGGCGCCGTTCGATGGTGGTAATCTTGCAGGCGATGCCGAGGCCCCTCTCCCACAAGGCGCTCCTCCTTGTCGGTCTGTTCCCCATTCTCCGCGTGGCCGGGCAATCGGTGATCATCCACGAGGTATCGAACGGGCCCGCCGGTAGCCAGGAATATGTGGAACTGCTCGTGGTGCCGACCACGCCGGCGGAACCCTGCACACCGGTGAACTGCCTGGACCTGCGCGGCTGGATCCTCGATGACAACAACGGCTTTCACGGTGGCAATGGAGTGGCACAAGGCGCGGTGCGTTTCGCGGATCATCCGCTTTGGAGCTGCGTTCCGGTGGGCACCTTGATCACCATCTACAACGCCGAGGACATCAACCCGTCCATGCCGACCACCGACCTGGACCTCGGCGATGGGAATTGCAGCTTGGTGATCGCGAGCTCGGACCTGGTGCACCTGGAATACTCGGACATCACACCCGCGGCCGTGCTCTGCAACGATCCCGGTGGTTGGGGCCTCGACCCCACACCCACCTGGCAGAGCAACCTGGCCCTGGCGAACACCGGTGACTGTGTGCGCATCTCGGACGCCACCGGCTGCACGGTCTTCTCCTTCTGCTACGGCAATACGAACACGAATGCCACGGTCCATTTCCCGGGGAACGGAGGCGACCAGGTCTGGTCCTTCGTGAACGGCGACCCGACGAATGCGGCCGACTGGATGCAGGGCTGCGCGGGTGATATCGCAGCCTGTGGTGGGGACGACCAGACACCCGGCAGCCCGAACAGCGCTGCCAATGCGACCTGGATGGCCACCTTCAACAATGGCTGTGCACCGGTCGTCGCGGAGGATCCGTTGGAGGTGACCGCCGAAGTCACCACCGCCTGTGGCTGCACCGGAACCGCCACCGCCGAAGCGAGCGGATCCATCGGCCCTTATACATTCACCTGGTACAACGACGACTGGACCACCACCGGCCAGAACACCGATGAGGCGATCGACCTCTGCGCCGCTACCTACCACGTGATCGCCATATCCGCCACCGGATGCCGCGACACCGCCACGGTGGTGCTGGCCGGCGGTGATGTACCGGATGCCGGAACCAATGCGACCGTGGACCTCTGCAGTGATGCGGCCGCGGTGGACCTGTTCGCACAACTCGGCGGCACACCTGATGCCGGGGGGCAGTGGACTCCCGCACTTCCCGGTGGGAGCGTCTTCGATCCCGCCACGGACGCGCAAGGCGCCTACACCTATTCCATGGACCCTGTTCCCGGTTGCCCACCCGCTTCGGCCACCGTGACCGTCAGCGTTGGCGTGATCCCGGAGGTGACGGTGAACACCACGGATGAGAGTTGCGCCGGATCGGCGGATGGCAATGTGGTACTGATCATGGATCCACCCGGTGCCTATACCATCACATGGAGCGATGGCCTGCCCGATGGGGAAGTACAGAATGGACTGGGCGCCGGGACCTGGAACGTACGTGTGAGCACCACCACCACCTGCTTCGTCGACCTTGTCGCCGCCATCGCCTCCCCTCCAGCGATCGATGTCGCTGTGACCACCGGACCCGCGCAATGCGGCAACCTGGACGGCAGTGCCTGTGTGGAGGTGAGCGGCGGCGTTGGACCCTACACCATCGCCTGGGATGACCCCGCCTCGCAGAACGGTATCTGTGCCACCGATCTGGGAGCCGGCACCTATGCCGCAACGATCACCGATGCGAACGGATGCCAGCTGACCAGCGATGCCCTGGTCGGCAGTGCCAGCTCGGACTTCGCAGTGAGCAGTTCGGTGACGCATGTGAGCTGTGCCGGTGAAGCGGACGGTGCGATCGACCTGAGCATCGAGCCGCCTGGGAATTATGTCGTGGATTGGGAAGGCCCGGACGGATATGTGGCCACCGGTGGATCGATCAACGACCTGCTCGCGGGCGGCTATGCCTACGTCGTGACCGATCCGCTCGGGTGCATCGTGAACGGCGCTGAGACGGTGGATGGTCCGCTGGCATTGGAGCTGGAGCTCACCACGGAAGCGACCTCCTGCGCCGGTGCCTGCGATGGCCATGTCCTACCATCCGTGTCGGGTGGTGTGCAACCATGGAGCTACGCTGTGGATGAGAACACGTTGACGCTCCCGATCGATGCGTTGTGCGGTGGCGATCATACGCTGACGGTGGAGGACGCGCAGGGCTGCTCGCTCACTCTTCCGTTCTCCATCGACGCAGGTCCGGCCGGTATCGCGCCGACGATCACCGGTCCCGATGCCCACTGCACCAACGATGATCCCGTTGCTCTTGAGGCGGAACCCATGGGCGGTGTATGGAGCGGTGCCGGTGTGGACATGGATGGCCTCTTCGACCCGGGCATCGCCGGCGTGGGATCGCACACGATCAGCTATGCACTGCCCTGTGCCGCACCGGCCGAACTCGTGGTGCAGGTGGTCCCCATGCCGGATGCACGCTTCACCCTTCCGATCGATGGCGACCTGGTCGTGAACACGAGCACTTCCGCCAGCACCTTCCAATGGTATGTGGATGGAGTCGTGGTGGAAGGCGATCCTGACCTGGTACTTCCTCCCGTTCCCTCCAACGACGAGGATGCGGCGATCACGATCTGCCTGGCCGCCCGCAACACCCTCGGCTGTGCGGACAGTACCTGTTCGGTGTACACATACCCCAGTGAAGTGGCGGTGCATGTGCCGAACGCATTCACCCCGAACGGCGACCAGTTCAACGATCACTTCCTGGTGCAATGGGCAGGACCTGCGCCCTCCACCTACAACCTGCTCATCTTCGATCGGTGGGGCCGCACGGTGTTCACCGCGAGCGATAAGGACATCGGCTGGGATGGCACGAGCGGTGGAACCACCGTGCCGATCGGTGTCTACCCCTGGCGTCTGCAGGCCATGGTGAACAAGGAGCCCATCATCCTCAACGGGCACGTCACGCTGCTGCGTTAGAACGCCAGGCGACCTACTCGCGGACCACGGGAAGCCGCATCACCCCTCCCGCGCTCGTGCCGACTTCCACCATGTAGGTCCCGGGATCGGATGGAAGCCGCAGCTCCATGCCATCGTTCCGCAGCTGGACGCGATCCACTACCCGACCGACCGGATCGAGTATCCTGATCGACATGAGCGCGCCCGGATCGCCGGTGTTCACGCGTATGGTCCCGCTACTCGGATTCGGCCACACCCGCATGGAGGTGACGGCCTCGTCCCTTACACCGACATCCGCATTGGTGAGCCGCACGATGCTGCCCACCGCATGCCCATCGTACGCATCGAACTGACCACCCGCCAGCACGCGTCCGTCGGGCAGCATCTCCAGGTCCACCACCACCTGCAGGCCGCCGAAGAAGCCACTGCCCGTATCGAACCCGGGATCATCGGCACCCGTGCTGGTCACGCGGTCCACACCCTGTGAGCCGCAGAACAGGATGTGGCCATCGGACTGGACGATCACATCGAGCAGCCCGTATTGCGCGGTGGCACTGGCATCGAAGCCAGCATCCGGTGATCCGTCCGCATTCAGGCGGACCAATCCGTTCACCGTGGCACCCGCCCAGGAAAAGAGGTCACCGCCGCAGAGCAGCTTGCCATCAGGGGTCGTGGCCAACGCACGGATGGACACGCCGGAGCCTCCTCCCACCCCCGGATCGAAGCTTGTGTCCACGGAACCGTTGGCGTTCAACTGCACCACCTTGTTCCGCGTGAGCCCGTTGAAGCTGCTGAAGTAGCCGCCCAGCACCATACGACCATCGGTCCGCAATGCGATCGCGTACACCTCCGCTTCCGCACCGGTTCCGGTGTTGAAGCTCGGATCGATGCTGCCATCCGCCATCAATCGCACGATCCCGCCGACGTTCACTCCATTGAATTGATCAAAGTGTCCGGCAACAAGGATCCGTCCATCGGGTTGGATCACCAGATCATCCACCCAGTCGTTCGCCGCCGTGCCGATGGCAAAGGTGCCGTCAACCGATCCATTCGGCATAAGACGCACCAATCGGCGCGACGGAACACCATCGAAATTGAAGAATGTCCCACCAACAAGGATGCGACCGTCCGCCTGCACCGCGATGCGATGGACGCGACCATCAGGACCCTCCCCGGCATCGAAGCTCGTGTCCAAAGCGCCATCCGCACCGAGCCGGACCACCGCTGGAACCTGCGTTCCGTTGTACAACGACAGCTCATCCCCCGCGATCAGGAGCTTTCCATCGGCTTGCCGCGCAATGGTGTAGACATCACCTGCGAAGCCGGTGCCCTGCACGAAGGTGGGATCGAAGGTTCCGTCAACCTGGGCATGGATCCGATGATGTAGAAGCGATAAGACGGCGGCCAGGACGGGGAACAGGGTTGAGGATCGCACCATGTGTGATGACTTTCACATACATCGGTATCCCCTGTCGATCGTGAACGATCAAGGCGTGTCGCGGCCCAGGTGTTCACTTTCCAGCTGGTCC
This sequence comes from Flavobacteriales bacterium, assembly GCA_020437875.1. Classification (GTDB taxonomy): domain Bacteria; phylum Bacteroidota; class Bacteroidia; order Flavobacteriales_F; family PHOS-HE28; genus PHOS-HE28. Next base: position 7,884 of record JAGQVR010000015.1, on the reverse strand, counting down.
ATGACGCGCTGTTGACGCTGGACATTGATCCATTGCACCACCACGGCGCTCAGCACCACCAATGCGCCGAAGACAAGGAAGGTACCCGGCCACGATGTCCATTCACGGGCCGGACCGATCAGCGCCGCGCCCGCGCCACGCCCCATGTTGCCGATGGCCATGAGGAGCGTGAACTGCGTGGCGGCCACGCGGCGCCAGCACATGGCCATGCTCGTGGCGAGGTAGGCCACCATCAGGAAAACGATCAGCAGTTGTGACACCCCGATGAGCGCGGTGCCGAAGCCGTTGCGCATCCAGTGCGCGTGCGAAAGGGCCACACCCACACCGAGCAGAACGAGCAGGCCGAGGTAGACATTCATCAACCGCACATGGCCCAGCCGATCGACCAGCCACCCACCCACCGCCATCGCCGCCAGCGCTGAAACGGTATGTGCCGTGGCCAGTGTATTGGCATAGGCCTCGTTCGTCCATTCGAGGCGTTGGATGGTGAAGACCGGCAACAGCGCATCCATGTAGCCCATCACCATGCCGAAGCCGAAGCCGGCCACCGCCATGGCGATGCTGCCGCGTAGGATGAAGGCCTTCCGCAAGGTGATGCCGATGTCGCGCCAGCTGCCCACCTGCATGGCCAGCGCCTCAGGAGATGCCGCACCAGGGGTCCAAGGCAAGCGTCGTTCGCCCGGCCTTTCACGCAGGAAGAGGGGTAGCAGCATGATGGTGGAGACCCCCAGGGCGAGCGCCGCCACCGCGGCATCCAAGCCATGGTGGTTGATCAGCCAGGTGCTCAGCGAAAGTGAAGCCGCGGTCCCCAGGGTCTTCGCGCCCCACATGAGGCCGTTGGCGCGCGCCTGCTCCTGCAACGGGATCACATCCACCGCCATGCCGTCCGTGGCCACATCCTGGAAGGCACCGAAGAAGCTGACGACGAAGCCGGCGGCAGAGAGCCATGTGAGATGCTCCAACGGCGCAGGCACCGCACCGAGCAGCAGGAGGCTGAGGATCAATCCCAGCTGACCGAAGAGCACCCACGGCCTTCTACGCCCCATCGGCAGGAAGGTCCACCGATCCATCAGCGGGCCGGCCAGCAGCTTGAAGCTCCATGGCAAGGTGATCACCGCGAGGTAGGCGCCGATGGGACCCGCCTCCACCCCGTTCAACGCAAGCCACGCCGGTATGCCGAAGAAGGTGAGCCCTTCCGGTATCCCTTGCGCGGCGTACAGTGCGGCGAAAGTGATGTAGCGCCAGGGAGCACTTCGGCTGAGGGCTGGATGGTGCATGTGCGTCAAATGTGCGCAACATGCCGCGGATGGGGACTGGTGGAATTACGAGGAGCTCCTCACATGGACGGTGATCCAACCCTTCACCGCGCGTTCATCGCCTTCCAGAAGGTGGGCATGAAGGTGCCACCGTGCATGGCGCGCAACGCCTCGCGCGGTGAGTCCACCAGCAACTTCACATCGCTGAAGCGCTGGTAATCGGAACCGGCGGTAGTGAACCGTGCGCGCACATCGGCCATGGCATCCTCGAAAGCAGGACCGACAAGCGCCAACCACTCCTCGAAACGTTCAGCGTCCATCGAAGCGAGCTTCGGAGCGGCCGATGAGTGAACAGCACCCGATGCCGGAGTTCCCGATCCCGTCGCAGCGGATGGACCATCATCCACGACCTCCTTCCCCTCCACCAGTGCCTGGAGGCGGGCCAGGCCCTCCCGCAACTCCGCCATCTCATCCTCGAGTTGCGCAACACGACGCACCACGCCGGGCCGTCCCATGCCCACCGCCACGTTCACCAGGCCTGCACCGCCCGCCCGTTCCTCCCATGCCACCCCGATCACCTGGTCGAGCAGTTCCGTGGGCACGTCCTTCTCCGCAATCGCCACTGCGAAGCCATCGTCTGCACCGCTGGCCACGATCAGGTCGCCCACGCGCACCGGACCGGCCACCTTCACCAATACCTGTCCGATGAATCCGACCCGCTCGTAGAGGTGTTCCTTCCCTTCCTCTGGCAGGTTGCCCACCACGATGGGGCGTGTGCTGATGGCCAGCACCTGCTGCGCACCGGATGTGCGCTTGCTGATGCGACCACCGAAGAGGCCCACCACATCACCCGCATCGATCCGTTCATCCGGATCAAGCCGCTCCAGCCATTCCGCATAGTCGGCGCCGCCGCTGAGGAAGGAGACACCGACGTTGGTCTCCATGTTGTACGTGAGCTCCACCCATTGCGCACCGGCCACCGTGGCATTGGCCACCATCACACCTGCCTCACCGAGATCGAGCTGCGCGCTGCAAGCGATGCCCTCGGCCACCACGAAGGCTTCCGCGAAGCCGCCCATGGTCACGTCCCAGATGAAGCGGAAACTGTTGTGCAGCTCGCTCAGCGTCTGCCCTTCGATCCTTCCTTTCGCACTCCCCGCTCCATCGAAGAAGGTGATGAAGTTGCGCGACTCGGTCACGCCACCGTTCAACTTGAGGGCCATGCCCTGCTGTGTTCCCTGCACCCGCAAGGCATAGGCGTCGTAGCTCGATTCGGACCCGCTGGTCCCCGCATCGATGGTCACCTGCCCATGCAGATCGCTCGCGCTGAGCACCGTCAATGGACCATCCACGTCCAAGGCATTGTTCATGTACGCATCCCCATCCACGAAGAGCGTGCTGTTGAGGTCGGTGATGCCATCCACGGTGAGATGGCTGTGGAGCGCGGTGGCTCCATCGACGGTGAGCGTTCCGGTCGCCATGATGTTGCGGTGATAGGCGTAGGGCACGAAGAGAAGGGGTTGCGCGCTGAAGGCCTCGAAGTCCGCACCGCTCTGGGCGATCTCCACGACCAGGTCGCGTGGAGCGCCATCCCAATCGATCTGATCGAAGGCCATGGCGCTCGCTGCCGTGGGTGTGCCCTGACCGATGATGACGTTCACCATGCCGTACGCATCCGTGCGCGTGGCCTGTGTCTCCTGGTAGGTGTTGCCGCCCGCGGCATCGGTGATGGTGAAGCGCAGGGTGATCTCCACCTCAGCGAGGTAGGCACTGGTGATGTCGACCCCGGGTACTTCCACCGGTCGCTCACTGACGATGACGGCCTGGTAGCTGATGCCCTCGGATTGTGCGAACGCTTCAAGCCCGCACGCAAGGCAGAGGAGGAGGATGGAACGCTTCATCTTGATCATGTTCAACGGAGGCGCATGCTGCGGCAATAGGTGCAACGCCCCAGGTTCCAGAGCAGACCGAGGGAGAAGGTGCTCGTCCGCATCCGCAGGCGCTCACTGCCGGAGGAGGCGCCCATGGGTTGGCCAAGTCCGTACATGTAGCGCATGGTGATGACCGTTCGTTCATCGGCACAATAGTTCATGCCGGCGCCGCCGCGCAGGAAGAGGAAGGGCTTGTCGAACTCCTCCACGCCACGCATGTCGTACAGGCGGTCATTGATCGTCTGAGTGCCGCGCAGCATCAGCTGGGGTTCGGCCGCTGCGCGCACCAGGAGCACGATGCCCTTCCTCCGGTAGAACTCACCATCCAGCGCGAGGCCCGCACCCAGGTACTCCATGTTCCACATGAGCCGCGCGTTGATGCCGTCGATGGATGCCTCGCTCCCATATTCGTTGAACAGGAGATGGCCCGTGAGGTGCAGGTATGTCGAGATGTTCTTCCGGTAGCCCAGTGCGAAAGACACGTGGGCCATCGGGAACAGATTGTCAAGGCGTTCCCCGTTGGAATCGTGGTAGTCGAAGGAAGTGGTCACACGGCCCACCTCGGCCACGATCTGCTGGCCTTGCACGGCCAGGGGGAGGAGGAGCACGGAAAGAAGGAGCGTTCTCATGGAAGTTGGATGAGATGCAGGGTCGTCGTGCGAGAGCCGCTGGTCACACGCAGCAGGTAGGCACCGGCAGCAGCGATCACCGGCGATAGGGTGAGCTGTTGCATCGGAGGATGCAGCCACGACCACACGGTACGTCCCGATGCATCGATCAACTCGGTCCGCACCGGGGCTTCGGGCATTTCGCGGAAGCGCAGGTCGAAGCTGCCCCGGTACGGGTTCGGGAAGGCGACGGCCTCCAATGGTGCATCATCCGCGACCCGCACCGCAGCCGATGCAGGCTGAAGGAAGCCTTGATGCACGACCACCCCACCCTGAGCACCCGACCCGATCACGCTACCTTGACCGATGCATTGGTGCACGACCACCTGCTGACCCGCCAGCCGGAAGGTCCCCCCTCCACCGGCCAACGCATGGGCTGTGCGCAACACGACCGGCCGCTGGGCCATGACAGGAAGAACCGCCATCCACAAGAGCAGGTGCAAGGCCGTCCGCTGGAGCATGGCGCAAAGGATGACGATGACCGGTGGCGGATGCAAGCCTGACCACCGGACAAGTGGTGCCAGGGGACGGGGACGATCGGTGGACATCACATGCAGCGAGCTGGTAATGAGGACCTAACAATTCCGCACATTCCACAGGGCCTGCCAGACCTGTCCACGGGTGACATGTACCTTGCCAGCGTCGTGAACCTTCACTACTGCCTTCGCTTCCTTCTTCCCGCCACGCTCCTCCTACCCGCTTCCCAGATCAAGGGACAGCAGGGAGAGCCGACCATCGAAGCGGTGGTGGACAGCCTGTGGAACCACTTGTACGATGCACCCGACAGTGTCCAGCGTGAAGCGCGGAAGCTGCTCGTCCGGGCGCAGCACGATCGTTCGGTGCATGGGATCCTGAACGGCTGGCAATTGATCGGCGAGAGCTTCTACTACCGGAACGAGCTCGACAGCAGCACCCATTACTACCGCATCGCGTTGGTGGAAGCACAACGGGCGGGTGATCAGCGCGAGGAGGCCCACACCTTCACGGCGCTGGGCAGCCTGGCCAGCGACCAGGGGCTGCGCGATTCGGCACTGGTCCGCTTCGACCGGGCGCTGGCACTCTTCGCCGCGCTTCGCGACACGAGCCAGCTCTGTGGCGTCGCCGTTCGCGTGGCCGGTGCCTGTGACCGCTTCGACCTGGACGAGCTGGCCATGCGTCATTTCGTGGATGCGCTGCGCTACTGCAAGCAGGTGGGCGATGAGGCCTTCGTGGCGCACGCCCTCAACGGCATCGGGATCCTGCACAAGAAGCAACGCAACTACCCGAAGGCGCTGGCGATGCTGGACAGTGCACGGGTGATCTACGATCGCATCGGCGACCGCTTCGGGGCGGGCGGTGTGTTGAACAACCTCGGCGTGGTGTACAAGAGCATGGGACGCTACACCGATGCGCGGCGGTGCTATGATGCCGGTCTCGCGCTCTTCGAAGCCGACGATTATTCGCGCGGCATCATGTCCTTCAACCAGAACCTTGGCGTCCTGGACAACCTGGAGGGCAAGCCCGAAGCCGGCCTGCTGCATTGCACCACCTCCCTCCGCATCGCCCGCGAGAGCAGTTTGGTGCAGACGCAGAGCGAAGCGCTCAACGAGATCGCCAGGAGCCTCTTGTTGCTCGGTCGCGAGGCCGCCGCCCTCGATAGTGTGGACCGTGCCATTGCCCTGGCGGAACAAGCCAAGCTGCCCGACAAGGAGCAGCAGGCCTGGGGTACGCGCAGCGACATCCTGGTGCGCATGGGGCGCTCCGCCGAGGCGCTCACCGCCTACAAACGGCAGCAGGTGCTGCGCGACTCGGTCTTCACCCTGGAAAAGGCCGCCGAACTGGACCGCCTGCAGACCCTGTACGAGGCTGAGCAGCGCGAAGCCACCATCGCCCACCTCACCGCGCAGGCCGCATTGGACGAAGCGCGCCGACGCTGGCTCCTGATCGGACTGATCGCGATCGGCGTGGCCGCGGTGACCATCGTGCTCGCGCTGGTGCAGCGCCGACGCCGCGAGCGTGAGCTGCTCCATACACAGGTGCGCCTGCGCGATGCCGAGAACCAACGCCTGCAGGATCAGCTGGACCACAAGCGCCGGGAGCTTACCGACAAGGCCCTGCACCTGGCCCAGAAGAACGAACTGCTCCGCGCCCTTGAACAGGAGCTCAGCGGTCTGCGCGAAAACGCATCGGACAAGGACCTGGCCGGCATCGCGAGCCGCCTGCGTTTCGACCAGCAGATCGACCAGAACTGGGAACAGTTCACGCTGGCCTTCACCGAAACGCGCGGCGACTTCTTCAAGCAGCTCGCCCAGCGTCACCCGGACCTCACACCGAACGAAGTGCGACTGGCCGCGCTGTTGAGCATGAACCTCGGCAACAAGGAACTGGGCACGGTGCTCAACATCAGCGATGAAGGTGTGAAGAAGGCGCGTTACCGACTTCGCAAGAAGCTCGAACTGCGCACCGAGGATGGTCTGGAGCAGTATCTGGCGGCCATTTGAAGGCCTGTCCACCGATCGTCCACGGCGATCCCTTGGAAGGTGCAGGGGCGCGGACTAGGTTGCGCCGAACCCTAAGCGGACCCCACATGCGCATACCCTCGACCCTCGCGATCCTCCTGCTCGCATCCGCGGCTACGGCCCAGACGACCGTGACCTATCAGGCGGATGCTGCCGACATCCTGAACCCGGAGCGCGGCTTCTACCATCAGGCCGAGACCTATTCCAACAACTACGTGGCCTTGGACCCCGGTGTGCTCACCAACTGGCGGGAGGTGGACCACCACAGCCTGCTGCTTCGCCTCTTCTACCTGCAGGACTTCGTCAACGCCCCCATCTCCGAAGCCTACCTGAGCGCGATGCAGGACGACATGGAGGTGCTGCGCACGGCGGGCATGAAGGCCATCGTGCGCTTCGCATACACCAGCAACAGCACAGCGCCATACGGCGATGCGGACAAGCCACGCGTGCTGCAACACATCGCCCAGTTGGAACCGGTCCTTCGCGCTCATTCGGATGTGATCGCCTTCGTGCAGGCAGGCTTCATCGGCACCTGGGGGGAATGGTACTACACCGACCATTTCGGCTTCCCGCCCACCGAAAGCGATTGGCAGGACCGACAGGATGTGGTGGAAGCCCTGCTCGCCGCATTGCCCGACGGGATCATGGTGCAACTCCGTACGCCGGCCATCAAGCAACGGTTCTACGGCACCACACCGCTCGCGCCCAACGACGCGTTCACCGCCAGCTACCAGGCGCGGACCGGTCATCACAACGACTGTTTCCTGGCCGGCCCCACCGACGCTGGCACCTACGTCGACCCCGCCGCCGAATACCCCTACCTGCATGCCGAGACCGAGTTCACGCCCATGGGTGGTGAGACCTGCGCACCGGATCCACCGCGCAGTGAATGCGCGACCGCGCTGGAGGAGATGGCCTACTTCCATTGGAGCTATCTCCATACCGACTGGAACCCCGATGTGATCAATGGCTTCGCGACGGGCGGCTGCCTGCCGGAGATCAAGCAACGGCTGGGCTATCGCTTCACCATGGTGGATGCCACCCTGCCGACCTCGGCCCTCGCAGGCGGAACGCTCGACATCGCGTTGCGCGTGACCAACAGCGGCTTCACCGTTCCCTACAAGCAGCATCCCGCGCACCTTGTCCTCCGCCAGGTGGGCACGAACACGGAGACCCTGTTCCCCTTGGAATGGGACGTGCGCGAGTGGGACGCGGACAATACGTTGGACCTGCAAGCGTCGGTGGATCTTCCGGCGGGGATGCCCATGGGGGATCACGATCTGTTCCTCTGGCTGCCCGATAGCGCCGCGGCGTTGATGAACGATCCACGCTATGCGATCCGGATGGCGAACACCGGGACCTGGGAACCGAACACCGGCTACAACGACCTGCTCCACACGGTGACCCTATCAGGCAGTGTGGGCATTTCCGCCTCTTCCCATGCGGACCGCTGGCGCGTGACCAGCGATGAAGCGGGTCATATCCGTTTCCCTGGCGGCCTGCACGCTTCCGGCGCGTTGGACCTGATCGA
>JAGQVR010000158.1 GCA_020437875.1 Flavobacteriales bacterium | reverse complement strand
ACCGCAGATGGGGATTACATCAATAGCGTCGTGCTTCAGACGATCGAGAACACCGGCTCCGGTGGCACCACCGCCCCGACCTACACCGACTTCAGCAGCACCTACAGCACCACCTTGGTACGCAATGGACTATACGGCGTGATCATCCAAGGTGGCGACTACACACCCGATGGCTATGCCGTCTGGATCGACTTCGACCAGGACGATCAGTTCTCCGAGGCGGAGAAGTTGGGCGAATTTCTGACGGCCGAGGCCTTGGAAAGTCGGGTGATCCCTTTCCTCGTGCCTGAAAGTGCCACCCTGGGCAGCACGACCATGCGTGTTCGCGGGGTTTACATGAACGCCGACGAACCAGACCCGATGGACCCGTGCTTCGACTACTCGTATGGTGAAACGGAGGATTACGGCATTGTCATCGCTCCGGCGATCAGTGACTACTGCACGCCCTTCACCGCAGTGGGCACGAGCGATGGCGACTTCATCAACGGGGTCACCTTGAACACGATCGTGAACCTGAACTCCGGTGGCTTGAACGGAGCGACCTACACGGACTACTATGCCTCGTACAATACCAGCTTGAGCCGCGGCAACGAGTACAGCCTGATCGTTGAAAGCGGGGACTACGCGCCGGACACGTATACCGCCTGGATCGATTACGACCAGAACGGCAGTTTCGAGGAGACCGAGAATCTCGGCGAATTCGTCACTGCGAACGCTGGAGAGACCGGCCTGATCACCTTCACCGTTCCTGCAAGCGCGCCCGTGGGTGCAACACGCCTGCGCGTGCGTGGCGGCTATCTCCTCGACGGAGAGCCTGCACCGTTCGACCCATGCTACCCTTATGTTTATGGGGAGACCGAGGATTACCAGGTGTTGATCCAGTTCAGCACGGATGTAGCGGCCGTGGACGAGCAGGGCTTCGCGATCTGGCCGAACCCAGCGGCCACTCAGGTCACCTTGCGCCTGCCGAGCGAAGTGCCCGCCCGGTACGCCGTCCTGGACATGCAGGGCAGGATCGTCCTGTCTGACATGACCAGCGGCCCGGTCCATTCCATGGATATCTCGACGCTCGCCTCCGGCACCTACCTGGTGCGGGTGGTCCAGGCAGGCACCACACTTACCAGTCGACTGGAGGTCATGGCCCGCTGAGCTGATACGAACTGCTGAAAAGACCAACACCATCTGGTGTTGGTCTTTTCTTTTTATGGGCTCATCGGACCTGGAATGAAATCCGGTCGAAAATCGAGCCTTTTACGGAACCCGGTACACCTGATCCCCGTTCATGTGTGCGACCAAGCAATACGACCATGTATATCCGAAGCACCGTGTTCATCGCCTTACTGGCCATCGGTGCGACCACGCGGGCCCAATACTCCGGCATTGGCATCAAGGGTGGGATCCAGGCCACCACCGCCCACGCCATCCTTGTCCGGACCGTTCCGATCACCGGGGTCACCGCCGGTCTGTACGCTCCCTGGGGCATCGCCCCCAAAGTGGAGATACAGCCGGAGATATCGGTATCCACGATGGGCACCGGATGGATCGAACCGGACGGCGACGCCTACACGGAGCGGAGCCTCTACATCCACGCTCCGGTCACCTTCAAGTACTTCATCACGAACGGCTTCAACCTGGCCGCCGGTTTCCAATTCGGGAAGCCACTATCCGCGCGGGTGACCGGTAGCGAGGGCGATCTGGACGTGACCGACCGCTACGAGAACCTGGACATGGGATTCGTTGGTGGTGTTGGCATGGGCTTCCAGCACGGGGTCGATCTGAGCTTGCGCCTGTATAGCGCAACGACCCGCTTCCACGGTGATGACGACGCCTTGTTCGCCAAGAACCGGTCGGTCCAGTTCACCATCGGCTACCGTTTCGTCCAGTTCAGGCGCTCTTACACCCGTCGGCGCCCTTGACGCCCCGCCTTTCGGCCGCCAAGCGACCGCCAGATGGTAGCGGCTATCTTTGGCCGTCATGAGCACCCTCCCCACCATCGCCCTGCTCGGCGGCGGCCAGTTGGGGCGCATGTTCATCGAGAATGCCTTGCGCTATCCCGTGCATGTGGCGGTGATCGACCCGGATCCGGAGGCCCCCTGCTCCCCCATCGCCTCGGAGTTCAGGACCGGTGATCTGCTCGATGAGCATGCGATCATGGAGCATGCCCGGAACGCCGATGTGATCGGGATCGAGATCGAGCACGTATCCGTGCCCGCCATGCAACAGCTCAAGGCGATGGGCAAACGTGTCATCCCGGATCCCGATGTGCTCCGGATCATCCAGGACAAGGGGCATCAGAAACGGTTCTATCAGGACCACGGCATCCCGACATCACCCTTCGCCCTCGTTGATTCACGAGACCAGTTGCATGCACATGTCGACCTTCTACCCGGCTTCCTGAAATCACGCAGGGGTGGTTATGACGGCAAGGGTGTGATGGCACTGCGCACCGAGGCGGAGATCGCGGAAGCCTTCGAGGGTCCATTCGTACTGGAGAAGCAAGTGGAGGTGGACATGGAACTTGCTGTGATCGTGGTTCGCGATGACCACGGAAACCAGGTCACCTATGACCCGGTCGAGATGGTCTTCGATCCGGGGCTCAACCTTGTGGATCACTTGCGGGCACCGGCACGCATACCTGAGCACGTCGCATTGGAGGCCCGCGACCTGGCGATGCGTGTGGCGGACGCCTTCGATGCCCCAGGTGTATACGCGGTGGAGCTGTTCCTGACGCGGACGGGAGAGCTGCTCGTGAACGAGACCGCCCCCCGTGCACACAACAGCGGACACCATACCATCGAGGCGTGCGCAAGTTCCCAGTTCGACCAGTTGTTGCGACTATACCTCGGCTGGCCGCTGGGTGACACCGCTTTGCGAAGCCATGCGGCCATGATCAACCTGGTAGGGGAAGGCGGCCGGGGCACCCCGGTGATCGAGGGCGCGGAAAAGGTCCTTGCGATCACCGCCACCTACCCGCACCTCTACGGCAAGAAGGAGACGCGGAATGGGCGAAAGATGGGACATGTGACGGTGGTGGCCAGCACGCATGACGCGCTCGACCGGGCCATTGCCAGTGTCAAAGCCCATTGCCGTGTCGTGCCCGCCCGACCGATCACCACCACCTAAGTGAACAAGGGAAAATGGTAAGCATCATCATGGGAAGCCGCAGTGACCTGGAGGTCATGCGCGAAGCTGTGGACACGATGTCGGAGTTCGATGTTCCGTATGAATTGACCGTTGTAAGTGCGCACCGCACCCCGGACCGCATGTTCGCCTTCGCCAAGGGGGCGGCTGACCGTGGTGTCAAGGTGATCATCGCCGGCGCAGGTGGAGCAGCCCACCTGCCTGGGATGGTGGCCGCGCTCACCACCCTTCCAGTGATCGGCGTTCCGATCAAGTCGAGGAATTCCATCGATGGTTGGGACTCCTTGCTCTCCATCGTGCAGATGCCCAACGGGGTCCCTGTCGCCACTGTCGCGGTGAACGGCGCTCGCAACGCGGGGATCCTGGCCGTTCAGATCCTGGCCGTGGCCGATGAGCACCTTTCGAGCAGGCTCGCCGCATTCAAAGGGGAACAGGAGGACAAGGTGCGTGACGGGATCCAGACCCTGCGTCAGCAATTCCCGAACGACTTCGACCGCTGACCCGGACACGGCGTCGTCGACCGCATCCCTGCGTCGACCGGACGGTTCCGACCGATGGGGCTATTTTTGTTCCAAACACAAGCATACATGCGCCTGATCAATACGCTCGCGATCGCATCACAGTTCTTCCTGATCCTGCCGGTCGTCGGTCAGTGGACCCCCTTGAACGCCGGCTCGGCCAATCGGAGCATCACCACCAAGAGTGGAGCCATCTACATCGCCGCACCGCCCGCCGGAGTGCGTAAGAGCACAACGGAAGGCGCCAGCTGGACACTCGCCAATACCGGGCTACCATTGTCCGGCTCCAATGTGATGGCGCAATCCGTGGGTAGCAACTCCGCCGCTGTGTTCTGCGGAACGGAATCCGGTGTGTACCGGTCGATGGATAATGGCGCAAGCTGGATGAGCGTGAACGGCACCCTCCCCGCCTCGAGCAATACGATCTACTGCAACCGTATCCACACGTTCAACGATGCGATCTTCCTGGTATACACGGGCCAGCTCAGCCAGAACAGTGGCGGCGTCTTCCGGACCTTCGACAATGGGGCGACCTGGCTCCAGGCCTTCTCCGGGCTTGCGAGCAACATGACCGTCAACATGCTGGCCGAGTACAACGGTGACCTGTACGCAGCCACCAGTACGGGCTTGATGCGCTCCACCGACCTGGGTGGTTCCTGGCAGATGGTGGGGACGACGAACTGGACCGTTCAGGCCGTCCAGGGCCAGAACGGGGCGCTGGTGATCCTCGGTGCCTTCGGTGCGCAACGTTCCACCGACAACGGACAGACCTGGACCGCGACGACCGGTTACCCGACCAACAACTGCCCGGCGGGCAGCGACCTGATCCGGTACGACGGTATGTTCTACGCGATCACCAAGACCGGAGCGAGCGGCTGTTTCCGCTCCACCGATAACGGTGCCAGCTGGGCGGCGTACAACGATGGTCTGAGCCCGCAGAACACCTTCGCCCAGGAGGAATTCCACGCCTCGCCCACCCACCTCTACATCGGCTGTGCACTTGATGCGTATCGTGTGCCCAGCACGACCGTCTCCGTGGAAGAGCTCACCGGGGGCATCTTCGGCCAGCCTTTCCCGACCCTTTTCGAGGACCATTTCCGCATCGACCTCTCCATGCTGGATGGCTCAGGCACCATTGTCCTGATCGATCCCTCCGGACGTGAAGCCGGCCGCCGTGCGGTCGTTGGTGGTGGTCAGTCCACCATTGCGCGTGAACATCTTGCACCGGGTCCGTACCTGTGCTACCTCACCGCTCCGACCTTGGAGGGCATGCAACTCCTCGGCCGTGTGATCGCCGAATGAGCGATGGGGTGAAGCCACATCACATCGGACTGCTGACCTCGGGCGGTGATAGTCCGGGGATGAACGCGGCCATACGTGCGGTGGTGCGCAGTGCACATGTGCATGGGCTTCAGGTGACCGGGTTCCTCGGCGGGTACGACGGCCTCGTGAACGGCCGTTCCCGCCCGCTCGGACCTCGGGATGTGAGCAACATCATCCAACGCGGCGGCACGATGCTCCGTACGGCACGCAGCGCCGCGTTCATGACGTCGGAGGGTCGCGCCAAGGCCGCTTCCGTGCTTCGTGACCTCGGCGTGGACGCGTTGGTGCTCATCGGTGGGAACGGCACCTTCACCGGAGCGGAGGTCTTGCGTCAGGAACATGGGGTGGTCTCGGTCGGGCTTCCGGGCACCATCGACAATGACCTGAACGGGACCGACCGGTCCATCGGATATGACACAGCGATCAACACCGCGGTGGAAGCGATCGATCGGATCCGGGATACGGCTTCCTCGCATGACCGGCTGTTCTTCGTGGAGGTGATGGGACGGGACTCCGGAGCCATCGCCCTGGATTGTGCCGTGGCAGCTGGTGCGGAGTTCGTGCTCGTGCCCGAACGTGAGGAACACTTCGACCAATTGATCAAAGCGATCAAAGGTTCGGACGGCGCGAAGGCCAGCAGTATCGTGGTGGTGGCCGAGGGTGAGACGGAGGGTGGCGCGTTCAAGATCGCCGAACTCGTGAAAGAACAACTACCCGACAAGGACATCCGCGTCACGGTGATCGGTCATGTGCAGCGCGGCGGATCCCCCACGGTGCAGGACCGCGTGCTTTCAAGCCGGCTGGGCATCGCCGCCGTTGACGCCCTCCTGCGCGGTGAACATAACTGCATGATGGGCATGATCGGTGGAAGGGTGACCGCCACACCCTTCGCGGAGGCCATCCAGGGCCGTCGAGAGCTCGACCGCGACCTCTTCCGAGTGCTGCGGATACTGGCGACCTGAACCACCGGAAGGAGAAAGGGCTCCCGTCACCGGAAGCCCCTCACCAACTTCGGACCCGTCATTGACGGACGAGCCTTGTTCGTGCCAGCGGTCTGCCTTCCGCATCGAGCACCAACACCGCATAGACCCCGCTGGACAGACGCTCCAGATCAAGCAGCTGCCGCAATGGGGCCTCGAAGACGAGCGCGCCAAGGGCATCGTGGAAACGGAGCGATCGCGCAACAGGGATCGCACATCGTACTTGCACCGCACCATGGGACGGATTCGGGAACAGGCTGAACACCTCGGCCGGAGCGATCTCGGAGAGGCCCACGAAGGCATCGCAGGCATCACCCACCCCATTGCCGTTGGCATCGGACTGGAGCGGATTGTACACCCACACACAGTTGTCACATGCATCTCCGATCCCATCCTCGTCGTAATCGCCTTGCGCGGGATTGAACATGTCGATGCAGTTGTCCTCGCATGATTGCAGGCCATCGAAGTCGACATCCGCGTTGGGTTCGACGCCGGTGTCGCCACCCGCGCAGATCCCGCACTCATCGATGAAGGCGGTGCCGTTGATGCTGCCCGCGCAGTCGATCTGCGCCAGCATGCCCACGCACTGGCAGTCCGCGGTCCAGGTATCATTGATCGTGTTCAACTGGCCATCGTTGCACGG